>JAQWKM010000092.1 GCA_029247845.1 Paracoccaceae bacterium
GTATGGGACGAAGCCTTTGGATATTGGGGTGCTGCAGCGCATTCCTTAAACCTCAGCGCGAAAGAGAACTACGACGTTGCTAAAATGAAAAACGTTGCTGCTGCTGATGCAAACGGTGATGGGATGATCGATCTTAAATCAGAGATGGTGTTTGCTCATGCCTATTACGCCTCTAGCTTTGATAAGGGCGGAAAAACCGACTATTTCTCAACAATAACACAAGCCTTTGTCGATGGACGGTCTTTGATTACATCTGCTGGTGGCGCAAATCTAACTAACACACAGCGAGCTGAATTAGTTGGATATGCTAGTGTCATCGGAAACAATTGGGAAAAAGTGATTGCTGAAGCGGTCTTTAAATATGCCGGTAGCGTTTACAAAGACATCGATAAGCTAAAAGAAGAAATGGCATCAAACAGCGATACTTCCAAAACATTCGCAACATACTGCAAACATTGGGGTGAGTTGAAAGGCTTTGCGATGGCCATTCAATCTGGTAAATCAAACCTTGGTGAAACAGCTGTTAAAATGAACAGATTGATGGGTTTTGGTCCAATATTGATGAATGCGTCGCAGGTCAGCGGTATAGACTCTCAGGGTAACTTCATGAAAGAAGAAGCAATGTCATGGGATAGTTATCAGTTGCACATGTTAAAAGTACAAAAGCTAATGGTTGATGCATTCGGGGTAACAGCAAGAGCAAATGACCAGATCTCCAAAATGTCGGACCTAGCGGATAAACTTGGTGATGCAGATAGCGCCGAAAACGACTAATTTAACGGTTAGATTTTTGCCGACAGAGGTCGCTCTGTCGGCAATTCCCTTTTTAAGGTTGATGAAAATTGCAGCTCGTTGAGTTCTTTATAAATTTTTTTGAAAATTTTTTTGATCCTAAAAAACGGATTTTTGTAGGTTATTTACTTGCTGCTCTTGTAGTCGCATTTCTATGGCTTGTTTTCTCCAAAAAACTATCACTTTGGCAGTCAATCAGGAAACTCTTCGATAAAAAAGTGTTTCTATCAAAGTCATCAAAGGCCGATTTTTTGGTATTTTTCATAAACCGCATTTTCACTTTGTTCATCTCACCATTGCTTTTGACACAGTTGGTTGTTGCCACTTTTATTTTCAATCTTCTACTCTTGGTAGACTGGCCTGACTGGTCGTTTGGATTTATGCTGTCTAAACCCGCCATTGTTGCGACCTTTACTTGCACCATTTTTATGCTCGACGACTTTACTAAATATATTGTGCATCGCTGGATGCATAAGTGGCCAGCTCTGTGGGCCTTACATAAGGTGCATCACTCGGCCGAACATTTAACGCCCATCACCATTTACCGCACGCATCCATTAGAAGGCATTGTATTTTCTCTGCGTAGTGCGGTGTCACAGGGAGTGGCGATTTCAATATTTTTCTACTTTTTCGGTAATAGTGTCGATTTATTAACCGTCATTGGAGTCAATATTTTGGTGTTCTCATTCAATGTCGCCGGCTCTAACCTGCGACATTCCCACATCGGCATCCAATATTGGGGTTGGTTGGAGTATGTGTTGATATCGCCTGCGCAGCACCAACTTCATCATTCTATTGCAAAAGAACATTATGATAAAAATTTTGGAGCAACCCTAGCCCTTTGGGACTGGCTTTTTGGCTCTCTGCATCACTCGATTGATACTGACGGCCTTGTATTGGGAATCAAAGACAAAGATGTCAGTGATCGTCAATCTCTTTACGGCCTATATATTGTTCCATTGATCCAGTTTTGTTCAGTGATCGTGAAAATGAGTAAAGGTGTCAAAGATATAATGCTCAAAGCGGTCAAATACACTGGAAACTGGCGTAAATTCCCTTTAAACAAACAAAATACTTGAGGTAAAAATAATGCTAAAGTTTAAGCACTTTGTTTTTGGTCTGGTTCTTTCGGTTGTTTCTTTGCAGCAAGTCGTTGCCGAGGAACTTAATATCTATTCGCATCGCCAGCCATTTTTAATTCAACCGTTTTTAGATGCTTTCACCCAGAAGACAGGCATCAAGACTAACGTTCTTTATTCATCAAAGGGTCTGGCACAAAGGCTACGGGCGGAAGGCAAAAACAGCCCCGCAGATGTAGTTTTGACCGTTGATATTGGACGTTTATATATCTACCGAGACCTTAATTTATTGGCAGAAGTGAAATCTGACAAATTGTTGGAAAATGTGCCATCGCACATGCGCGCTATCGACAACACTTGGTTTGCCTTGTCAAAACGCTCGCGGATCATTGTGACTGCTAAGGATCGTGTTGGACCGGATGAAATCAAGAATATTGAGGATCTTGCTGACCCGAAATGGAAAGGTAGAATTTGTTCTCGTCCAGGAAGTCATGTTTACAACCGCGCTTTGATGGCGTCTGTCATCGCACACCATGGTGCAGAAAAAGCGGAAGAGTGGGCCGTTGGTCTTGTAAACAACTTTGCCCGCCGACCTCAAGGCAACGATCGGGCGCAGGTCAAAGCGATCTACGAGGGCGTCTGTGATGTTGGCATTATTAATAATTATTACTTTGGCAAACTCAAATTTTCAGAGGATGAAAATCAACGCGCTTGGACCAAAGCAATGAACCTCACTTTTCCCAATCAAGGGACCAATGAGCGCGGCGCTCATGTTAATATCTCTGGTGGCGGTGTTGCGCTCCATTCCAAAAACAAAGCCAATGCAGTCGCTCTATTAGAATTTTTAAGCGATCGCGCCTCACAACAGCTGTTCGGAGAGATAAATTTTGAATATCCCGTTAACCCTAGGGTTAATCCGACGGCAGAGTTGCAAAGTTGGGGACAATTCAAAGAAGATGAATTGCCAATCGAGCGCATCGCCGAGCTTTCTAGACAAGCACAGATGATGATTGATCGAGTTGGTTGGTAATTGGATGGCGTTTAGCCCTCAAGTTTTAGAATTTAGAAAGGCCAGCGTTTTTGCGCTGGCATTTCTCTTACTAAGTCCAGTGTTTGCGCTCATCATCCTGAGTTTTGGGGATAGTGAAGGGCTATGGCCTCATCTTGTCAGGTCGGTCTTAGGAAGGTACGTATCGACGACTTTATTATTGATGATTGGAGTAGGGTGCCTTTCACTCGTCTTCGGAATGACGTGTGCTTGGGTTATAGCGGCATACCGCTTTAGGTTTTCGAATTGGCTGGATTTTATTATATTATTGCCAATTGCCTGTCCCGCATATCTTGTTGCTTATGCTTATACAGATTTCTTCGAATATGCGGGACCCGTTCAGGGGGCTCTACGTCAATTGATGGGATGGCATAGCGCTAGAGAATATTACTTTCCGGAAATACGATCCCTTGGCGGAGCTATTTTTGTTCTTTCCTCAGTGCTTTATCCTTATATTTATCTTTTAGCTCGAACCGCATTTCGCCATATACCAGCGAATTTTTACGAAGTAGCCGCTTTGTCAAACCGCAGTATATTCTGGAATATCGCTTTACCTCTTGCGCGTCCAGCGATTGTTGCAGGCCTGGCTTTAGTCTCTATGGAGGTTGTTTCAGACTTTGGCACAGTCGAATTTTTTGCTCTAGAAACATTGACGCTGGGTATTTTCAATGTCTGGATTGGTATGGACAGTATTACTGGCGCAGCACAGATAGCGACTGTCACTTTTGCATTTATTATCATCTTGTTATTTGCAGAACTTTATTCACGTGGTTCAAAGAGATTTAATGACACAAGCCGGACACAGGCGATCCAGCATGCGAAACTTCTGACGGGCACAAAGAGTTTCTTTTGCATTTTAATTTGTCTTATTCCGATCAGTTTTGGTTTTTTGATACCCGTTGGCATCCTATTGTGGAATGTGATTATGACAGCTGATCTGGCTGCGCTAAGAGAGGTCTGGACTGTGCTTCGAAACAGCGTCTATGTCTCAGTCATAGGTGCGGTTATTATAATGCTAAGCGCGATTACAATCGCGAGTAGCTCAAAAGTGAACGCCAGTAAACCTATGCGAGTAGCCGGGAACCTGTCTGCCGCTGGTTATGCTTTTCCCGGAACAATGCTGGCAATTGGCGTACTGTCTTGTTTGGGGGCGGCGGACCAGTTTTTGAGCTGGACTAATATATATCTAAGCGGAACGCTCTTTGCCCTTTTCTTTGCCTATCTCGTCAGATTTCAAGCTGTGGGCTATGGTGCGGTGTCGTCAGGCCTTACCAAAATACCTCTAAATTTGATGAGCTGTAGCCGTACTCTTGGGCTAAATGCACAACAAACCACACTTCGTGTCACGATCCCACTTATTCAAAAATCAATCATTGTCGGCGCCGTGCTTGCGTTCGTGGACATTATGAAAGAACTTCCCATGACGCTGCTCCTGCGTCCGTTCAATTTTGAGACGTTGGCGACCTATTCCTACCAGTTTGCGCATGATGAACTAATGGATCAGGCTTCGTTACCGGCACTTATTATTATCCTCGTTGGACTTGTGCCAGTGATTTTTCTTAACAAGCTTTTACGCGCCTGAAGGGCTTTACTACGTTTTATTCGACCGCTTTGCGTTCAACTTTTTTGGCATGATTCCATAACTTATCCATATCGTTTAAATTAGACTGCTCAGGAGAGAGGCCCTGCTTGGCCAATTCATCTTCAATATATTGAAACCGTCTGGTGAACTTGTCATTGGCGGCGCGAAGGGCCTCTTCTGCGTCTACTTTTAAGTGGCGGCCAAAATTGACTATAACAAACATCAAGTCACCGTATTCTTCGGCAACTTCAGCCTGGCTCAGAGTTTGCTTTGCTTCAGAAAGCTCTTGGGCTTCTTCTTGGATCTTGTCTAAAACTTGCGAAATATTAGGCCAATCAAACCCGACACGCGCCGCTCGCTTTTGTAATTTGGCGGCTCGCATGAGTGCCGGCAAGGCAAGGGCGACATCTGCTAGAACCCCTTGCTTTGCGTTTGTAGCCCGTTCTGCAGCTTTGATGCTTTCCCAGTCTACCGTTTGTTGCTCTACTGACTTGTCTCGGCTTTCTTGGCCAAAAACATGTGGGTGGCGAGCAACCATTTTGTCACTGATCGCATTGGCTACATCGTCAAATGTAAACAGTGCCGCCTCGCTTGCTATTTGGGTGTGATAAACCGTCTGCAACAGGAGGTCACCAAGCTCATTTTTTAATTCAGACCAATCCTGACGCTCAATTGCATCTGCAACTTCATAAGCTTCCTCAATTGTATAGGGGGCGATTGAGGCAAAGTCCTGTTCGATATCCCAAGGACATCCGTCTTCGGGATCCCGTAGTGCCCGCATGACTTCTAAAAGCCGCGCCATGCCACCTTGTGCATCATTTATGAGTTTTTCATTATAACCCATTGCAAGCCTCCGAAACTTAGGGTGTGATATAAGCAATCTAAAGATGGAATTTCATAACATGCCCCTAATTAATCGCATAGCCGGATTCAGCGAAGAAATGATGCAGTGGCGCCAACATATGCATCGTAACCCCGAGCTTGGTCTTGAATGTCATGAAACGGCTAAATTTGTCGTTGCAAAGCTGAAAGAGTTTGGAGTCACGGATATTCATACTGGGATTGCTACATCTGGACTTGTAGCACTTATTGAGGGTAGGTCAGAGGGCCCAACAATTGGTTTGCGTGCGGATATGGATGCTTTGCCATTACAAGAGACCAGTGGCGTTGAGTGGTCCTCTGAACGTTCTGGACTTATGCATGCCTGTGGACACGATGGTCACACTACGATGCTTTTGGGGGCTGCCAAGTATTTGGCCGAAACGCGAAACTTTTCTGGACGCGTCGCGCTAATTTTCCAACCGGCAGAAGAAAACCATGGTGGAGCGGAGATTATGGTTCAAGAAGGCATCATGGATAGGTTTGAAATTTCTGAAGTCTATGCCATTCATAATACGCCAGGAGAAGCATTGGGCGATTTTTATACCACGCGGGGAGCATTGATGGCTGGCGCTGATGTTTTTCATATTGATATAAAAGGACAAGGGGGACATGCTGCCTACCCCCAGGAAACTCGCGATCCAGTGATGTCAGCCGTCGCAATAGCACAGGCTTTTCAAACAATCGTATCGCGCAACGCTAGCGCGACTGATAAGCTTGTGATTTCGGTAACGCAAATTCATATTGGCACAATCGATAATATTATTCCCGACACGGCTTATATGAACGGGACCGTGCGGACATTTGATAAAAATGTAAAGGCGATGGTGCGCAAACGTATGTCTGAAATTATCACCGGTCATTCCACCAGTTTTGGCGTTGAGGCGACACTGACATATGAAGATGGTTATCCACCAACGATCAACAATCCAGATAATGCCGATTTTGCGATTAGTGTGGCCAAAGAGATTGTTGGCGAGGAACATGCCGACGGTCAACGCGGCATAGAAATGGGAGCTGAGGATTTTTCATACATGCTCGAAGAGCGGCCTGGGGCATACCTCTTTTTGGGGATAGGTGAGGCGGCTGGTCTGCATAACCCAAATTACGACTTTAACGATGACGCATCTCCTTATGGAGCTTCATTTTTTGCGCGTCTTGTTGAAACAGCCCAACCGCTCTAAACATAAAACTCAAAAATAAGTATTGGAATAAGGTTTTAAAATGTCGCTTCACAAATCTAAAACACAAATTGATCACGCATTCACGAGAAGGAATCTCAAAGGCTTGAGTTTTGAAAATGCGTTTGCGGGTGCAAATTCATTTATGCGGCGCAAGTATACCAAAGACCTGACCGGCGTTGAGTTGGCCATTACAGGCGTTCCGTTTGATCAGGCTGTGACAAACAGACCGGGCACGCGGTTGGGTCCGCGCGCGATACGAGAAGCCAGCGCACTGCAAACCTTTGATCCGCCCTATGGATGGGATATTGATCCATTCTCGGACCATGCTATTATAGATTATGGTGATGTCGCTTTTGACTACGCAAATATCCCAGCATTTCCTAAAGCATTGAAAGCGCATATTACGACAATTTTGGCGGCGGATGTGGCGACTGTAACACTTGGAGGGGATCACTACATCTCATTTCCAATTCTGCAAGCCTATACCAATAAATATGGGCCTCTTTCGCTTTTGCAATTTGATGCGCACTCGGACACGTGGCCAGATGATGATATGGAGCGTGTCGATCACGGCACTATGTTCTATAAAGCGGTGCAAATGGGGCTGATTGATCCTAAACGCTCTGTTCAAGTCGGTATTCGAACCACAAACTCTGATACACTTGGCGTAAATACCATAGATGCCCGTGAAGTACATGAAACAGGACCTGTTGCAGCCGCAAAAAAAATTAAATCCATTCTTGGCTCTGCCCAGACCTATGTTAGTTTTGATATTGATTGCTTGGACCCTGCGTTTGCGCCAGGCACAGGCACGCCCGTTTGGGGCGGTTTATCTTCTGGACAAGCATCGATTATCCTTCGCGACTTGGCCGGAATTAATATGGTTGGTGGCGATATTGTTGAAGTTTCTCCGCCCTTTGATCCTTCTGGTGCCACTGCGGTGGCGGGGGCGCATGTGGCTGTTGAACTAATTTGCCTTTGGGCCTACGAAAAATCAAAATATCGGTTATGAAATGCCACAGCTATAACGATATTACAGAGCATAATTTGCAAAACAACAGAACTCGCCCTTGACCCAACCGATTGAACCTATCAGACCAACCCCATGATCCCTTTAGCTAAGCTTGAGAAAATTCAGCTCCGCTTCCAATTTTTAGAAGCAAAAATGAACGAAGGCGTTTCTGGCGATGAAATTGCGCGTTTAGCTCGAGAATATTCAGAGCTCAAGCCCGTCATTGCTCAGATAGATGAGTTCCGCGCTATAGTGAGCCAAATTCAAGAAGCCCAGGAAATGCTCAAAGATCCAGATATGCGTGATTTGGCAGAAGAAGAATTGTCTAACCTACAATATCGCCTTCCAGAGGTCGAGCAGGCATTGCAACTCTCATTATTGCCGAAAGACGCCGCTGATGCGAGACCAGCTATTCTTGAAATAAGGCCTGGAACAGGTGGTGAAGAAGCGGCTTTGTTTGCCAGTGATCTGCTGCGAATGTATCAACGTTATTCAGAAAATAATGGTTGGAATTTTGAAATTATTGAAGAGCACCAGACTGAGATTGGCGGCATCAAAGAAGTAGTTGCCCATATTAAAGGCGCAGGTGTGTTCGCACGCATGAAGTATGAAAGTGGGGTGCATCGGGTCCAACGAGTGCCTGAAACTGAAAGCGGTGGGCGCATACACACATCAGCTGCTACCGTCGCAGTTTTACCTGAAGCTGAAGATGTTGAAATTCAAATTGATCAGAATGATTTGCGCATAGACACAATGCGGAGCTCCGGGGCCGGTGGACAGCACGTGAATACTACGGATTCAGCAGTGCGTATTACGCATCTTCCAAGTGGCATCGTCGTGACCAGTTCAGAGAAATCGCAGCATCGCAATCGGGAAATAGCAATGCAGGTTCTAAAGACCCGACTGTTTGATTTAGAACGTCAACGGGTCGACGACGAGCGATCCGCAAATCGTAAATCTCAAGTCGGCTCAGGCGATCGTTCTGAACGCATAAGAACATATAACTTTCCACAGGGTCGTATGTCTGACCATCGGATCAATCTTACCCTCTACAAACTTGATCATGTTATGCAAGGGGATCTAGACGAGATGATTGATGCTTTGACAGCAGATGCACAAGCCAGCTTATTGGCTGAACTGAACGCATGATCCTACGAGAGCTTGTTTCGCTAGCCTCTGGAAACCTGCGGCTTTGCGGTATTGGCAGCTATGCGCGAGATGCTCGAGCATTGTGCGCATTTGCGTTAGGAATTCAACCAGATGAAGTGAGTATTGAGGCTAACATGATCGTAACGGTGCCTCAGAAAGATATCCTTTTGTCGATGATCAAGAAGCGTTGCAAAAGGATGCCAGTTTCAAGAATAATCGGCAGTCGATTGTTCTGGGGGCGCCGATTCGTGATCAACCAATACGTGCTGGACCCGCGCGGCGATACTGAAACGTTGATCGAATTAGTCTTGAAAAAACCTGCGGAAAAGATTCTTGACTTAGGCACTGGTACCGGAAACATAGTTATTACATTGCTATGTGAATGGCCAGAGGCATACGCCATTGCAACAGATATCTCATCTAACGCATTGCATGTTGCGGCGAGTAATGCAGAGTACCATAGGGTAACTGGAAGGCTTGAATTGAAAGAATCCGATTGGTTTGAAAATATTTTTTCTAAGTTTGATCTGATTGTCTCAAATCCCCCCTATATTGGGGAAAATGAGCTTGTTGAATTGGAAAAAGATGTGACGAACTTTGATCCATTGATTGCGATAAGTGCAGGAAAAGATAGACTAAGTGCCTACCAAAAAATCGTAGGGGACGCATTTAATCGTCTTGAAATAGGTGGTCGACTAGTCTTAGAAATAGGAAGCACACAAGGTAAGGATTTGACGCAAATTCTAGATTTCCACGGCTTCAAACAGATTGCGATACACAAAGATCTTGGTAACTACGACAGAGTGGTTTCGGGCATACGCTAGCAAGATTTATTTTGCGGGTTGTAACTAACTTATCAAAAAATGCACATATTAATAATAATTGTATTAATTACTCTTGAAACACCTAAACGTAATGGGTAGGGTCCACATATTGCAAGATGGGGTTTTTTGAAACGCCCTTTGCAAGTCAACCAGCATCGCTATGTTTCAGAGTGGACAGAAACGGCAGGCAAGCGATTAAACCTTTAATTTTTTTACGGCTGGATAGCAAATAATGAGATCTTCTAAATCCCGCTCGCGGTCAAAGCAAAACCGTAATCGTTCTGTAGGAAATGTTTTGAACAGAGTATTTGACAGTTCTGGTCCGGAAGGGAAAGTAAGGGGCACACCCCAGCAAATTATTGAAAAATATAATCAGCTTGCCCGTGATGCACAGTTGAGCAATGACCGCGTTGCGACGGAGAACTTCCAACAACACGCAGAGCACTATCAACGTATGTTGGGCGAGGCGACGCGAGAACAGGATGCACGCCGTGAAGTTGCTGAGCGCGAGAATAAAGAGCGTCAGATAGAAAGAGACCGTGATCGCTCTGATCGCCAACCTATGGCCGAAGTCACCAACCCGCCAGATGACATGTTTGTGAGTGATTTATCACAAAGTGATCAACCCGACGTACTGTCAATGCCTTTGATAGATGATAAACTAGGCTTGATCGAAACCCCGGAAAACCAAGAAAACGAAGGCAAAGAGGGTCCACCTAGTAAATCCGCACCTTCACGCAAACCTCAGGCCCAACGTCGTCGCAAACCCGCAAAAGTCGCGACTGCCGATGTTCCAAGTGCGGATTCTGAAGCCAACCCTGTTGCTGATCAGGTTTCAGCTAAAAATAAATCTCAGGCTACGGGCTAAGGTCATTGAGATTCAGCTCGTAGCAGTTGATTTCTCGTGCAAGAGAACAAAACTTTTCTAGGGATATTTCTTCTGCTCTTTGAGTTGGATTAATACCTGATACTGTCAACTTCGTTTCAATGTCAGGGCAAATACCTTTGAGAGACGAGCGCAGCATTTTACGCCGCTGGTTGAACGCTTTGGCAACAATCTTTTCCAAAACCTTTTGATCCGCCTGAAAACGCGGGCGTTCAAGTGCGTTTAAGTGCACAACGGCGCTTGAGACTTTCGGTGGCGGGGTAAAGGCTTCTGATGGCAAAGACATCATCACTCGCGCGTCACAGCGCCACTGAGTTAGGATTGCCAATCGGCCATAGGCTTTGGACCCTGGCTGAGCTACAATTCGTTCTGCTACTTCACTTTGAAACATGAGGGTGAGGCTATCCCAATATGGCGGCCACTGTTTCGGTGTAAGCCAACGGACCAAAAGCTCTGTACCCACGTTATAGGGCAAATTTGCCACCACCCGAATTGGGGGCGTAAGGTGAGCGCTGAGATCAATTCTGAGGGCATCACCCTCTATTATCTGCAATCTGTTTGGATAAGCCTCAGAAATTTCTTGTAGTGCACTTATGCATCTACTATCTTTTTCTATGGCCACGACTTTTCGCGCGCCTTCGGCCAATAAGCCGCGGGTTAAACCACCAGGGCCGGGGCCTATTTCAAGCACATCCCATCCCTCAAGATCTCCAGCTTGACGCGCTATTTTTGCTGTCAGGTTAAGATCTAAAAGGAAGTTTTGTCCAAGTGACTTTTGCGCGCTCAAATCATGTTTTAGAATGACTGATCTAAGCGGCGGTAAGGGATCAATGGTACTCATTTTTGCTCGCTCAAGTTAGCCGCCAACCGCAGAGCTTCGATTGTAGACATGGGATTGGCTAAGCCTTTGCCCGCTATGTCTAAGGCAGTGCCGTGATCAGGTGATGTTCTGATGAAAGGAAGTCCCAACGTCACATTCACACCTATGTCAAAATCCAACGTTTTTATTGGAATGAGGGCTTGATCGTGGTACATGGCAATCGCAACATCGTATTTTTCCCGGGCAGCTTTATGAAACATTGTGTCAGCTGAATGTGGACCGGTCACTTTCCATTTTTTTGCTTGTAGTTTATCTATGACTGGCGCGATTATCGTCATCTCTTCGTGGCCAAATTTCCCAGATTCACCGGCATGCGGGTTTAGCCCAGCGATCGAAATTCGTGGATCTGAAATCGAAAACCGCTCGATCATTGCTTTTCGGGTGATAGATATTGTTTGCTCCAAGTCAACGGCATTTAAAGTATTTGGAACATCCCTCAAAGCTATATGAGTTGTAGCTGGAACAACTTTTAAATTTGGCCCTGAAAGCAGCATGGCTACATGATCTACGGCAGCCAGAAAGGCCAAAAATTCCGTATGTCCAGGATACTGGAAATCTGCGCCATCTTTCAAAGCTTGTTTATGAATAGGAAGCGTACAAAGTGCCGATGCTTGTTTTTGCCTAACCAAGTGTACTGCTTTTTCTATAACTTCGACGACGCTCTTTGCGTTTGCAGGATTTGGTGACCCAACTTGGACTTTAGTTTCAAAGCGGTGCTCCAAAACCGGAAGGGCATCAGACATCACATCTACTGCGTCGGCGGGCCTCGAAATCATTTTATAAGGCTGATCTTGGTCCAAATGTTCAGGATCACCAATCCAAAAAAAACTAAGATCGTGACGTAATGACCACCATGCTTTATGGGCCAATTCAGCTCCGATGCCTGCAGGTTCGCCACAGGTCAAAGCGACTGGTAAGTTATTCATTTCTTTGTAATCCGCGCATCTTGTAATAAGTTCTCAAGATAACCCTGTGCATAATTTTCAAGTCTTTGATTGCGTAGACCCAATCTTATTTTCTGTAAGTCAGGAGCCTCTTCTGGCACAAAAGCACTGCGGCTACACAACATGGTCAGAGAAGATAGGTTATCCCGACTGCTAAAATATTTTTCATGCGCATCCAATATAGCAAGAACATTGCGAATGGTTTTTTTTATCTTCCCAGGCTCGTTACGTTCTCGAAAAAAAGTGTGCGATGGATTGTTCTTAGCTACGCCATATACGTCGTCGCAATGATCCGTTTGGATTTTCAATTGGGTCAGGGTAGACTTATCTTGGGAGGGGAAAGTATAAGTTAGATACTCAACGCTGGCTGCTGCGGGTCGTCGAAATGAGGTTTCTTTGATTCCGCGCAGTTGAAAAATGGCAATTCCGTTCGGAATGGAGAGGGGCTGCGTTACTTCTCCTGGGGCGAGACCAAAGATCAGCGGCTTTAAAACATCGGGCAGCTTGTCAAGATCTTGCCATTTAACCCGTCCGCCAAGAGTGCGCGTTGGCGCAACTGAATACTTTCGAGCGGCTTGTGAAAACGCATCTGCAGACCTGATTTTAGAAAGCTCCTCTGCGATTTCTTGCGCCTGGGCTTTCTGATTGTTGGACACCGGAAGAATAATCTCGGTCAGCAGCACGCGAAGTCCAGATCCAGAGCCAGTTGAATTTGTCGACCGGTCGAGTTGAGTGTCCGGGACCAGACTTCTGGATCCAAATCGGGCTTGAACCACTTTCCTCCATGCTATGTTGGCTTTGATGAAATCACTAAAAGTTTGCTCGCTCACGCCTATTTTACCAATTTCAGCAATGAATGTATTCGTATCTAAACTACCTCTTGAACTAAATTCATCCATCCCGTTCCTTATGTCATCTTTTGATGGAAGTAAGTTTATATCTTCAGCAGCAGCAAGTTTCAGGCGATCTTCAACAAGTTGCGTGCGAGCCAATTCAGAAATATTTCCGGGCGCTTTTAAAATTTTAAGCAACATTTCTCGTTGGCTTATCTCATAGTGAGTAATCGATTTATCATTTACAAAAATAGCTGGAGAAAATGGACTTTGGGCATGAGCCTCAAAACCAAAAATACTCGTTAAGATCAAAAGTAAAAAGCGAAACACCATAGTATTTGTCATTCGTTATTCCTTACAATCTTTAACAGAGGGTGAGCGATTTCCACCAGTGCTAAAGCCTTTTAAACTGGTTGTCAGGTCCCAACTTGTCACGGAAGACGAACTGCCCGAATTTGAAAAGCGCCGTTTTGCAGAAAATTTGACGTTTGTGCATTCATTATCGAATAAAATACCTATGCTCACTTCTGCAGTTCTATCATTGGGCAAGTCATATCGTACACCTGCTGTATATCGCCAATCATCGTCAAACTGATAAACGGTTGTGAGGCGTAATTCTGAAATATCGCTCTTACGTTCTTGCTCTATGGATGTGGGTAGAAATGAAAAGCCAGTAGACAGCGATACTCGATCCCACGCAAAAGTTGCCAATGCTTCGGCTCTATTTGGAGAAATGTTGTGATCCAGCAAGGTGCGGCCAGAGATTGACAGACCGTTTTGACCAGTATAGCCGGCACTCAAAAGTAAATCTGAAACTTTGCCACTTAAACCCGAGCCAGCATTGAAATCTTCATCTTGGTTCTGTCGAAAGACCTGACCAAGTGAGATATCAAGTTTTGAACCGCTTTTAAATTGTCTGAGCCACCTTAAACCAATGGTGCCGCGCCCGTCTTTTTCAAAGCGATCGTGTGCGGGAAAGCGTGATAATGAAATGAGATTGCCTTCGTCGAGTTCTGAATGCGTGCTTTCTTCCAATGGCAGTTTTAGATCATCTTGCTTTGAAAATGCCAACTGCAAAACGGGTTCAAGAATATCTTGATGTTGGAGTGTGTCGCGCCTAATCATCGGCCAACGGGCCATTATTAGGCCGTCTGCCGAAACGGTATTCTCTTCGTTTTTAAAGCTTGTATCCTGCCTTGTTAGATAACTATCAAACCTAACCTGTGTCCCAAGTTCAATTCTAATTCCTTGATTTACATTAAAACTATCTGACCAACCAAATGAGGTATTTAGTCGGCGAATATCTCTCCCATATCTATTTTTTGTAGAAGATCTGAAATTATTGTGCAGTATTGCCGATATTTTAAAATCGCCTTCAAAAGCTGGGATTTTGAAATATCGATCAAAGTGGTTAAAATTGATGATTGCCGGTAAGACGCCATAGTCATAAAAGAGAGAATGATAGTAGACCAAATTGGCCTCTTCATGCTGTCGCTTTTGCGTTTTATTAATGTTAATACGACTGGCAATCCGATCTAAAGGCGGATAATCGTAATCGTTAATATAGTTATCGTCACTCACCATTGTAAAATCATAGTGCAACCGGTAGTTGAGGGGTAAGTTAAAATCTCCGTCAGATTGGAAACGACCTCTTATTTTGTCAGTGTTAACAGTATCCCAAGAGGCTGCTAAGTCGGCCACGATCCTTCCCGCGTCAAACGCCTGCCTATATGTGAATTTCAATGTATTCGTTTCTTGGGAGATCAGAGGACTAACCGTTGTGTCTTTGTCCTGTCCCATTGGGATAAAATAAGGCAATTCCAGGCCTAATCCCAATAGGCTGTTTTGTTTTGTACGAGGTACCAAGAAGCCACGCATGCGTTTTACACCAGGTTCTGGAAGTCTAAGATATGGAACATAAAAAACAGGGATATCAAAGATACGAAGATGTGCATCTTGGAATATTAATTGCTGTTTTTCAATATCATGAAGACCACTTTTAGCACGAATTTGCCAGATAGGAACAGGATTTTTACAAGAGAAACATGCTGTTGCCCTTACAGTTGTCAGATTGCTGTTTAAGCCACCTTTCCGTTCTAAGGTATCAGCCCGCATTTGGATTTGCTGTTCTAGAACTAAATTTGCACCTTTGATAATTCCGTTCAGAAGCTGGCGATCAAGCTCAGCAGTCTCAGCGATAAAGTGACTTCCGTTTTTATCGGTCAGTGTTGCGCCCATATCCATAATTAGTATATTTTTGTCTTTTATATAGACAACCTTGGGAGCTTTCAGACGCTGGTCTTTATAGACAATATCGACATTGCCCTGAGCAACAAGGTTACCCTGCGCATCGAGTTCAATTAGGTCGGCCAGAAGGATGGAATTACTCTCTTGCGCATTGATCTGGCCGGCCGTTGTGATGAACACAGCGACGAAAAAAGTGAGCAAGTTATAGGCTCTAAGTCCCATCAACCGTCCTCTAAATGTAATATTATGCTCAGACCTAATAAAACAGATGCCACGGGAGGTGTCCAAACTGCGATTAAAACAGGTAACTGTCCGTTTTCGCCGAGAACTTGCGCGAAGTTGCGCACATAAAATAAACCAAAACCACAAATAACGGCCGTCAAAACAGCCGCTCCAATTCCTCCAAAACGGTTGTGACGCATAGAAAAAGCGGCGCCCAGTAGTACCATTGCGATTAAGAACAACGGTCGAGCGATTTCTGCCTGTAGCCAAACCTCGTGACGCCGCGCCGAAAATCCGGCTGATTTGAGTTGCTCAATAGTTGCTGGAAGGCTCCAAACTGGAACTGAGGATGGATTTTCAAAGCGATCTTTCACCTGATCTTGCGTTAAATCTGTTGGCACTGTTAACGTTCTGTAGGTTTTCGAATTTGCCTCTGGATTTACGCGCTCGGTAAGAGGCCATTCTTTGACATTATATAACCTCCACTCGCCAGCGCCCAGTTGTGCGGTTCTGGCCTCTATGCGCTGGATTGGAGTTCCATCGCCAAAGTAAGTGAAGAAACTGACATTAAAAAATATCGATCCTGTCGCGTTTGCCGATGTCGCTCGAATGACCGTATATCCATCGACGTCCCCTTGTCGAAGCCAAAGACCGTCTGCCCCAATCGATATGATAGAGGTTTCACCATTTTTCAGATCATTGCTTTCATCCAAATACCGATCAGAAGTGATTGCAACAATGGGATTAAAAATTGCCAGAACGAGACTTGCAATAAGAACTGAAACAAAAATAGGACCTGTCAAAAAGGCAATTCCCGATCGACCGCTTGCCCGCGCAACTACTAGTTCACTTGACTGCGCCAAATTGAGAAAAAGCCAGATAGAAGAAAATATCATGATCAAAGGCATGACTGTATAAACAGTCGCTGGTGTGCTAAGGAATGACAGATAAACAACAGTTTTAAAGTCGGTTAAATCTCCGTACCAGCGCAATTGGTTTGCCAGATCTGCCGTTAAACAAAACAAAAATAATATGCAAAATACACTCATGAAATATGTAGTAAACTTACGCGCAAAATATAAATGAAGCGTCATTTAACATCCTTCAGCAAAGGCAAAGACCGATGACAAAAGGTCATAAATCTGCGGTTGGCGTAGATGACTAAGAAGATAAAACAGACAAAGGCAAAGACCGACGGTGCATAGACAAGAGGCCAATTTGACGCTTTTTGATAGAGTAAATCTGTGACTGCGCCTTCGACGAGCTTAATAAGGACCAGTAAGAAGATAGCGAATACAATTTGCCGGCCACTTCCGACGCGGCTGTAGCCGGCGCTCGCGACTGCGGCAAAACCAATCAGAGCGGCAAACCAACATAACAACGGTTTATGAAATCGCCCGTGTGATTCTTCGAGCAAGAGACCAATCTGCAACCCGGTTTCCTGTAATATACCGTCTCGATTTGAAAAAAGCTCTTTTGTACTGATGTCGTCAAGACGCCTCTTTGCCACCTTGCTTTGCGTGAAATACTGGCCTACATCGTAGGTTAGATCATCAAAAATTGTGGATGACAAGGACTGTGCTTTATGATTAAGAGTTTGGGTCATACCACTTACCAGAACAAGTTTTGTGGAATCTTCGAACCTCAACAGATAGGCCGTTTCTGCGGTGTAAATCCGCGAGATACTCTCTGATCGGTAATCAGAAAGAAATACATTCTTCAATTCACCGTCGTCCGTTA
>JAQWKM010000104.1 GCA_029247845.1 Paracoccaceae bacterium
CTCAGAGACTTCCTGTAATTCCGCAGCTAATCCTCTTTGACTGGCCAATTTAGCCAACTCTTCTAACACAGTCATCTTTGCCATTTTAACATTTTCGGGTTGGCGGATACAGGGCATGATTTGGACATGACTCTCCGAAAATAGCTTTTCAAGGGCATCAGGGCCAAGTATTTCTGTTATTTTAATTTCCGCCTCAGCACGGGTCTTGATTCCAGAATCGCATAAAATTCTAATAATCTGGTTTAACTCAGCGTTGCGGAGTTCCAACATCTGCAATTCATCAACGAGGCTTTCGATAGCACAGGGACAGTTGACCAAAGCCGCAGCGATTACTGCTTCACGTATGTTGTCAGCAATAAATTTATCGCCCGACACTAGAGCAGAAACCTTAGTACTCTGACTAACCGGTTGGTTCAATGGCTTTCCAAAGCCACCTTTTTTAAAAATCCTTTGCGAAGGTACAGGCCTAAAAAAGGCCCAGCGCATATCTTTAACTGCATTTTCGTAAAGACTACGCAGTCTAGGTTCCTTAATACGCCTGATCCTGCCACGCAGTACTTCGTCCAGAACGGACTTGCGCTCTGGGCTGTCAAAAACCTGACCTTCTGTCGCCTGACGCCACATAAGCTCAACCATCGGAATTGCTTTATCCAAAAGGTCTTGGAAGGCACCAGCGCCACCAGAGCGGATCAAATCATCCGGATCCTGCCCCTTTGGCATGATCGCAAAACGTAGAGCGCGGCCAGTTTTAAGCAAGGGCAACGCCACATCAATAAGCCTGTAAGCGGCCCTCAAACCGGCAGTATCACCATCAAGTGCAATGATGGGCTCACTATGCATTCGCCACATCAGCATAAGCTGGTTTTCTGTGATCGCAGTACCGAGAGGTGCAACCGCAGTCGAAAATCCCACTTGCGCAAGAGCAATCACATCCATGTAACCTTCAGCCACGATCAACGGATGCTTTTTACCCAGCGCCGACCGTGCAGGGCCCTGGTTGTATAATGAGCGCCCTTTATCAAATAATATGGTTTCCGGGGAATTAAGGTATTTGGCTTTGGCCGAAGCATCCAAAGCACGCCCACCAAAGGCAATACAAAGTCCCCGCACATCCCTAATTGGAAACATCACACGGTTACGAAACCGATCATAAGGCTGACCACCATCGTCTGGCTTAATGCACATGCCGCTCTCAATTAGTTGTTCGGCGGACACACCTTGGGCGATTAAGGCGCTATAAAGAGCTTTGCGATCGCCTGGCGCATAACCAAGACCAAATTCGTCCTGCGTTGCCCGCGATAACCCGCGTTTCTCAAGATATGTATTAGTTTGCGAGCCCTCACGCGAATTCAGCATCATTCGAAAAAACCGGACAGCCTTTTCCATGACATCGTTCAATTCCATGCGCGCATTGGTTTTCTGCTGCATGTCCGGGTCTCGTGCAGGAATAGTCATGCCCGCCTCTCCAGCCAAAACTTCGACGGCCTCCATAAAGCTGAGGTTTTCACAGTCCTTGAGAAACGAAATGGCATCGCCCTTGGCCTGACAACCAAAGCAATAATAAAACCCTTTGCGATCGTCGACATGAAAAGAGGCGGATTTTTCCTGATGAAATGGGCAAGGCGCCCACATATCGCCCTTCCCTTGATTGGATTTCCGCTGATCCCACATCACTTTGCGCCCAACGATTGATGTCAGGCTAACTCGTGTTCTTAATTCATCAAGGAATCCAGACGGTAGGCTCATGCTTGTTATATTGTGCTAAGGAACGCCAAAGTCTAGCCCTTACCAAGCATAAAAGCACATAAATTTGAAGCCTTTGGGTACGTCCAGACCTAAAGTCGATCGCGTGCAGCAACCGATTGCATGGCGCGTTCGATGTCGTGGATCAAGGTCAACGCCATGGAACGAAATACAATAATTTGAAATGCAGTTTCCGAAACTCGGCTCAGCGAACCGTTAATATGCTGGATGAGCGTTCTGGCTGTTTGGCCGCGTTTATACACCGCCCGCGAGACATCAACCGGTACAAGCCTTGCAAGCACGTGTTCAATCTCGGACCCTTGCGCAAGTACAACCGCATACCCATCCGAAACATCAGTCAAACGTGCAACACTATTAAGCGATGGATCAGGTTCGGGGCCCATCAGCAAATACTGCTGTCCAAACCAAACACAGCGGGCGCCTGCCCGTCCAGTCACACGGTTAGTTGCAGGCAATGCCATTCCATGCGCCGCTTTCAACACGCCGGACAGTTGCGCCTCCTGACCTTTTTTACTGGCAATTAAACTGATACATCCCACCACATCTTCACTGAGTGATACACTTCCACAAGAGATGGGCAAGAGACTTGCAAGGGGCGATTTTGCTATCAGTTCAAGCACGTGCACGCCCCCCGTCGGGATCAAAGGCAACGGGCGGTACAACTTCACATATTGCTTCGATATCGCGTACATGATCTACCATTTTAATCTGTTCTCCAAAGCGCTCAGATCCATTTTTCAAGAATGCTAATCCATAAAAGTAGCCAAACCAAGGAGAGTACGCGACAGAAGTGATATGACCTTGATTATAAATCCGCTCTGCTGGATCTTGAAGAGTGAAAAGATGGGCCCCGGCCGTGAGCTGTTTGACAGAGCCAACTGGCTTAAGACCGACCAATCGAGGACGGTCCACATCGTTTAGTCCTCGTCTTTGAGACGCGGCTTTGCCAATACAGTCTTTAGTTCGATTTACCATACTCTGCATGCCTAAATCAAAAGCTGTGACGCGCCCATCTATCTCGGCGTGCGTGATAAAGCCCTTTTCGACGCGGAGCACATTTAGCGCCTCCATTCCATAACAGCAACCGCCAAGTTCTTCGACCCGTGCACTTAGTATGCGGAATAGGCTATCGCCGTATCGCGAGGGAACAGCAAGCTCAAAGCCAAGTTCACCGCTAAAGCTTATTCTGAACAGTCGACCAGAGATACCCATGATATTTAACTGGCCACAGCTCATGAATGGCCATTTTTCGTTATCGATAGATTGATCAAGTAGTCCGTTCAAAAGATCACGGGCCTTTGGGCCAGCAATTGCAAATTGTGTCCAATGTTCTGTGACAGAGGCAAAAGAAACATCCCATTCAGGATGCAAACATTGATGTACATAATGCAAATGTCGCATAACAAGCGAGTCCGCCACCGTCGTGGTTGTCATCAAGAAATGTTCATGATTAAGCCGCGCCGTTGTCCCGTCATCCAAGACATGACCATCTTCCCGGAGCATCAGACCATAGCGCACTTTGCCCACGGCAAGACTGCTAAATTTATTGGTATAAACAAGATCAAGTAAGTGCCCAGCATCCGGACCCTTAATATCGATTTTGCCCAGCGTAGATACATCACAAACACCGACATGTTCACGCACCATCATGACTTCTCGATCACAAGACTGCCGCCATGTTTTCTCATTTGGACGAGGGAAATAGCTTGGTCTATACCAAAGCCCTGCCTCAATCATCGGCGCCCCGCGTTCAAGTATGGCCTGGTGCGTTGACCCAAAGCGTTCAGGAGCAAAGCCTTTGTCTTGTCCCTCAGAGCCCATAGCCGCAATAGAGACAGGTGAAAATGGTGGGCGGAATGTTGTGGTGCCAGTTTCTGGAATACCCTTGCCAGTCGCATCGGCCAAAACGGCAAGGGCGGCAACATTTGAGTTTTTGCCCTGATCAGGTGCCATCCCTTGCGTTGTGTACCGTTTCATGTGCTCGACAGAGCGATAATTTTCAGCGACCGATTGCACGATATCCTTAACGGTCACATCATTTTGGAAATCAAGCCAACTGCGCTGTTTGCCGCTTGGAGACACCGACCAAATGGCCCCAATTCCATAGGCATAATCTTCCGCATCAGGGATCTTTAGAGCTGCAGCCGACTTGCCCAAATCTTTCATGATACTGCGGGCGTTAACGACCCCCGATTGAAGACAAGCACGAGTCGACATGTGCCCATTAACAGCACCAGCATACACCATTCCGGGAATTGCATTTTCTGCTGGTAGAAAGCTTAGAAGGCTCTCACTCCAATAAGGCCGCCCGTTCATATGACAACTCAGATGCACAGTTGGGTTCCAACCGCCTGACACGGCTAAGCAATCCGCAGCAATATTTATTTCCTGGCCGGCGTGGCGCACAGTGATCCCTTCAAGGCCAAGTCGACCAGACGTATCGCAAACCGAAGCACCGCGATAAATTGGGAAATCACCATTTATGCGGGCATCGGCGCGCACATCAACGTAGGCAGCAATCTGCACACCAGCAGCTTGGAGATCCCTCGCTGTTTGTTCAGCGCCATCATTGTTTGCAAAAATCGCTACCGAACGCCCAGGAGAAACTGAATAACGATTGATGTACGTCCGTAAAGCGCTTGCGGTCATAATTCCAGGCCGATCATTATTAGGAAAGGCGATAAAGCGTTCTAATGCTCCGCTCGCCAAAACTGACCGTTTTGCAAAAATGCGCCAAAAGCATTCCACCGGTAGATGTTTATTCGGGGACGAGAGGTGTTTTGACACTCTTTCAAGCGCCCCAAATGTACCCTGATCATAAGCACCTGTGATGGCGGTACGCGTCATCAACCGGACATTTGGCATATCTGATAGTTCCCGCACGATAGTGTTGACCCACTGGTCAGCATCCACGCCACCGATCTGAGTTTTTTCTGAGTTCAGACGTCCACCAAAACGGTTATCTTCGTCCGCTAAAATAACACTCATACCCGCGCGCCCCGCCTGTAGAGTAGACATCAAACCAGTTGGGCCGCCGCCAATCACAAGTAAATCGCAAAATGCAAATGCCTTTTCATAGCGCTCAGAGTTTGCCTGCCCACTAAGGCTACCCAAACCTGCCGCTTTCCGGATTACTGGCTCATAGATTTTTTCCCAGAAGGATTTTGGCCACATGAAAGTCTTGTAATAAAACCCAACGTTTAAAAATGGTGCGGCGAGATCGTTCAAAGCCAGAAGATCCCATTTCAAACTAGGCCAACGGTTTTGACTAAAAACCTCAAGCCCTTCATAAATCTCGAGTTGGGTGGCCCGGATATTTGGTTCTTGTTGAGGTCCAGATCCAACTGTTACAAGCGCGTTTGCCTCTTCACTACCAGCACTCATAATGCCACGCGGGCGATGGTATTTAAAGGATCTCCCCACAAGACGCACATCGTTTGCCAACAAGGCCGAGGCGAGTGTATCACCCGCAAAGCCAGTCATTGACATACCGTCAAATTGAAATTTGATTGGGAAATTTTGGTCCACCAAACTATCTTGATCTAATCTCATTTCTTACCCTCATTACTAAGGCGTTTACGCGCCGCAAGCTGGGCATCCAAGACATCATGTGACACTGTATTTCTACTGATCACGATCCAGGCATTGCAACCAGCCTCGTGATACCAAAGGTCCTCAGTCTTACCGGCAGGGTTGTCACGATTATGAAGATAATCATCCCAAACTGCGTCCTCTGCATCTAAATCGGGGCGGATCAGTGCCTCCGCAGTAGACTGATAATAAAACTCCCGGAGATCGCGTTCACCGCAATTGGGGCAAAGCAATCTCATCCGCGTTTACAATCTATAGTCAAAGCTAACATCCCATTTACTTTAGCGCTTTCAATGCAAATTATGCTGCGCGCCAGTCCCCTCTTCATCCATCAAACCATATCCTGTGCGGAATCGATCCAACCGGAAACCTGCCGCCGGTTCGTGGTGGTTATCCGTTGCTATAAGATGAGCAAAACTATACCCCGACCCCGGAACAGCCTTAAATCCTCCATAGCACCAGCCACAATTCAGATACAGACCGTATATATCAGTTTTATCAATGATCGGGCTGCCGTCAGGCGTCATGTCCATGATCCCACCCCAAGAGCGCAGCACTTTGGCCTTGCCGATCATCGGCATCAGAGCCATCGCAGCCTCCATGACATGCTCTTTCATCGGCAAATTCCCACGCGATGCATAAGACGAGTAGTAATCCAAATTTCCGCCAAAGACCAAACCACCCTTGTCAGATTGACTTATATAAAAATGCCCCATCCCAAAACTGATTACCTTGTCAACACAGGCCTTTAATCCTTCGGTGACAAATGCTTGTAAAACATGGCTTTCTATTGGAAGACGTATTCCCGCCATGCCCGCAACAAGACTTGAGCGCCCTGCCACAACAATTGCGACCTTCTTGGCTAATATAGCTCCTTGATTGGTCTGCACACCTTTGACTTGGCCATTTTGAATATCGATACCAGTGACTTCGCAGTTTTGGATAAGATCGACACCGCGACTATCTGCACCCCGCGCATAACCCCAAGCAACAGCGTCATGGCGTGCTGTACCAGCACGCCTTTGAATGACCCCACCGTAGATTGGAAAACGGGGACTGTCATAATTGAGATAGGGAAGCATTTTTCGCAGCTGCTTCGGTGACAGAAGTTCAGCATCGTCGCCTTGATTGATGATTGCATTTGCGCGTCTGACCGCAGCATCCCGCTGAGCGTCTGAATGGAAAAGCGCAACCTGACCGCGTTGGGAGTGCATTGTATTGAAATTCAGGTCCTGTTCCATACCTTCCCACAGTTTTAGAGAATGGCTGTAAAACTCCGAATTTCCAGGCATCATATAATTTGCTCGTACAATCGTAGTATTACGGCCTATGTTACCGCCGCCAAGGTGTCCCTTTTCTAGTACGGCTATGTTCTTTAACCCATGATTTTTTGCCAGATAGTAAGCAGTTGCCAGACCATGCCCACCACCTCCGATGATCACGATATCATACGCCTCTTTGCATTTTGGATTCCGCCAGTGGGCCGTCCAACCTTTGTTCCCAGTCAAACCCTGTTTTAAAATACCAAAACCAGAAAAACGCATTATTAACCCCAAAAATCTTACTACCAACAGTGACTTTAATATCTAGAAAAACTCAAGCGCAAAACACATTATCTCTTCAAGAATGATGGGGTGCCTATTATTGCTTTGAAAAGAATTGGAACCGTTCGGCACTGTAAGGTCTGATATCAATTTCTGGGGTCTTACCATTAATCAGGTCCAGTATAACATGAGCAGAAACGGCAGCATGAGTTACTCCCCAATGCCCATGACCAAAATTAAAATAAGCATTTTTATATCTTGGTGCGCGTCCAAGAACTGGCAGTGAATCAGGAGTAAGAGGTCGTGGACCTATTTGGCCTGTTACGCCAGTGTAAGTGAAATTTCCAAATAGTTTTTTAACTTGTCTTATTAGTATTCTGTCTAGTTGTTCATCCCTAAGTAAGGGGAGCCCTCCTACCTTAAGTAGCCCGGCAGCACGCAGATCATCGACACTTGGTAATACGGCAAAACCAGCCTTTTGATGCAGTATAGGCAATTTCAAACTAATATCAGGTTCGTGGAATGTAACTGAAGCACCCCAAGCCGGTAAAATTGGGACCTTACTAAACAATTTTTCTGAAAGCGCGGAACTACCTGTCCCGGCACAAATTACGACTAAGTCACAATCTATATGACCAGAAGGCGTGATGACAGCTTTGACCCCTTCACCCTCGGTAATGAAACCCAATGCGTGCTCGTACACAAAGGTTCCACAACCATCGTTAAGAATATCTTTCAGTGCTCTTTGAAAGGAAATTGGGTCAAGAATTTGTCCAGCCTGCTCAATAAAAGTACCAGAGGGTTCTGGATCTGACACATGTGGCAGCATATCTCGGACGGCTTTTGTTCCCTTTCCGATTAGATGCATACCCATTTCTCTTCGGACCGCATTATTATCTACATCAGCAAACCTTTCCTGAGCATTAGAGTAGTATAGCAAACATCCATTTTGTAAAAATGAAGATTTTAGAGTTGGATAGTGATCAATCAAACTCATCCATGCATTCCATCCCCTCAAAGCCAGCTCTGCCAAACCGTTTGAACTTTGCCTCCTCTGTTCTAAGGTTCCAGCTTTAATACTCTTTGCCAAAAATGGTAATATACTTTTGGGTAGTGGCCATTTTATCCGAAATGGACCGTTAGGGTTCCGCAACATGGACGGCATGTTTAACCAAAGATCTTTACTAGCCCATGGTATCACACTTGACCCACCTATGATACCAGCTGTCGCAGAGGATGCCCGACCAGCGACCTCTGACTTATCAATAAGAGTAACTATAAATCCCTGTTTCAAGAGAGTGCATGCCATAGTCAGGCCCATTATGCCACCGCCAACAACAGTAATAGCTCGCGGAATATCGCAATCACGATCCAAAATATTGATCTCCAGTTCAAATTTATACTTATAACTAATTAAGTATGGCGTTCTGTAAAGTTAATATGCATGTGATCATGAAAAAAGCTAACCACCATCATTTAGAAAACGTCCTGCTGAAGTAAATAGAAATAAAAATCTGCTTATTTTTAGGAACAAAATAAAAAATTAAAAGGATATTAATTAAATAACCTATCAGGGCAAAGTAATGAAAATCGTTCACATAAATATTGTCAGTTGCGTTATTAAAAATTATAACTAAAAATTAAACTATGTATGTTACTACTTTATAAGCTTAAATATGCAAAAACACAAAAAATCATCCTCTAATCAATTGTCTATGAAATGATTTTCGATATAAAAGCCCTTAAAATTTTATTGGAAAATGCATTAATCCAGCACGACATACCGGGCCTGGAAATAGCGATAGATTATGAAGACCAAAACATTTTTTCTTTAGGGTTAGGCACGTCAAACTTAATAAATGAATGCACGATAAAGCCAGATACAATCTTCGGTGTCGCTTCGTTAACTAAAATGCTAACAACATTAATAGTATTAAAAGCCGAGGAATTGCGGCTGATAACGCTTTCAGATTCTTTGTCAGATTACTACCCAAATTTAAGATGGCTCAACAAGAATAGTATCAACATAAGAAATCTATTAAATCATTCCGCAGGGCTTCCAGGATTACCAACACGACATAAGGCCACTGACTTAAACTTTCCAAGTATCAACCCCCAAATGGAATCTGTAGCTAGCCTCATAGAATATTTAAATACTCTTGATTTTGAACTTTTAGACAGACCTGGGCTGTTACTCAGCTATAGCAATGAAGGTTATTGTCTATTGGGCGGTATAATCGAGCAAATTTTTGACAAACCTTATGCATTAGTTGCAGAAGAATTAGTTTTCAAACCGTTAAAAATGCAAAATAGCTTTATCGGTCGAGATAAAAATGGTGTAGCTCAAAATATAGCTGACCCTATAGTTTCTTGGCATCAAGGAGAAAGAGCGTCTAGCACTGAGTATTGGGATGCACCCTTATTCTATCCTGCGGGTGGCCTCATGTCATCGGCAAAGGATATAAACAAACTAATTTCTGCTCTATCTGGTAGCTCCGATTTTTTGAAATCTGATCAATATGAGCAGGTAACGTTTGATCCAATGTCCGTTGCGTCACGCCACGAGCTAAAATTCGCTTATGGACTGGGTATTGAGATTGAATATATAAATTCTCAAAAGACATTACTATGGCATACTGGCCAGCGACCTGGTATATCAAGTTTCGCTGGTCAAGTTATTCAGGATCGAATTTCAGTGACTTTGTTAACGAATGTTGCTGACGCTCCCACCTCATCAATTGGCAGACTGATTTTTTCACAGCTCTTTTGCCAAAAAGATAAGACCATAAATCTAAACTGGCCGCCAACGACTAATAACCCGACCATTGAGGAAAAAGATCTGAAAGACTTTACTGGTATTTATGGCTCGCCTGAAGTTGGACAGTATAAAGTTTACCTCGAAGGTGAAAAAATCCTAATGCAATTTATGAATTCAAAAAAAGAGATGTTTTTTAAAGACAAAAATAATGGAGCAGTTGGAGTTCAAACATTTGACTTTATATTCAAAAATAACTCCAAACCTTATGCCTTAGCATTAGACCTCAGGATCTTGCTGAGGCTGATATAAGCCATTTGACCTAATGTTGGATCAGTATGCAGTTTCTGCATAAAACTATATTGAAGCAGCATTTTACAAGACTATCCCATAAGATTAAAATATAATCTAATCAAAATTACTAATGCGCAACAATGCGAACGCATTTGGATCTTTACAAGGCTATATTTTCTTTCAGGCAAGGGAAAACTATTTAACAAGGAATAAAAAATGAGCGAATATTTGACCGCAAATAATCAAAAAGCGCCCAATGTAGCCATTTTAGGTTTTTCCCTTGAATCCAATAGGCAAGCGCCAATTTCAGACCGCAAAGCCTTTGAAGAAAATACCTACCTGAACTCTTCCGAGATTAAAAAAGAATTAAGCGGCGACATGGCAGGGTTGCCGGTAACCGTGCAAGGATTTTGTTCACGCATGGATGCCATAGGTCATTGGACGCCTATACCCATTTTACTAGCAGAAGCACCACCAGGAGGACCTGCAGAAAACTCATTTTTCATAGATATGTTAAATGACATGCGAGAATGTTTAATCTCCGAACCTTCAATAGATGCAGTCTACATAAGTGAGCATGGTGCAGGCCTGACAACCGAAGATGACGACGCCGATGGAGCCGTTTTTGAAATGGTACGCACCACTGTTGGTCCTAACATACCAATCGTAGCAACTTTAGATTTGCACGGCCATGTAACTTCAAAAATGCTCTGCTCCGCCGACGTGATGGTTGCGTATAGAACTAACCCTCATGTCGACCAATCTGAAAGGGGTTATGAAGCTGCTAATATACTAACTTCAATGGTGAATGGCATGGAAGTAACCAGTACCTTAGTAAAAGTTCCCATGATTAGCCCCGCAGTTAGTCTTCTGACTAGCAGTGGTCCCTATGCCGATCTCATAAAATACGGACAAACACTTTTGCGTGATGAAATTATCAATATTTCAATCCTAGCGGGATTTGCACCTGCAGACGCATGGACAAATGGTATGTCAGTATTAGTAACAACCAAGGGGTCAGACAAGCTAAGCAAAAATCTAGCGACGGATACCGCCAACCATCTAGCAGGGCGAGCTTGGTCAGATCGCCGCAGATATACAACCAATCTTATAAACCCACAGAAAATGATAGAGTTATGCAAATCTGTTTCTGAAAACCCAGATAAAAGTGGAATCATCATAGCAGATGTGGCCGATAATCCGGGTGGCGGTGGCCGCGGAAGCACGGTTTTTGCGTTGAAAGCTCTTCTGGAAGCTAACATAGAGCATGCCACTGTGGGGATGATTGTGGATCCTGCTTTAGCAAAAGAAGCGCATCAAATTGGAGAAGGTACAAGTTTTTGCGCCATTTTTAATAGGGATGACGCAACTGAATTCTCTGAAAAGTGGCAGGCGCAAGCAACGGTATTAAAACTAACTGAAGGTAATTGCGTCGGAAGGCGGGGGCTATATAAAGACCGACGGCTAGACTTAGGATTATGTGCTGTCCTTTCAATAAGTGGTATTAAGGTGGTGATCTCAACGGCAAGACACCAACTAGCAGATCCAATTTTTCTAGAAAGAATGGGCATTGATATAAGCTTATTGAGAGTTTTAGTTGTTAAATCACGTGGTCACTTCAGAGCGGGCTTTGATGAATATCATTCTCCTTGCAACATTTTTGAAGTTGATTTCCCGGGTTTAACAACACCCATCATTGAAAATCTTTCTCTAAAAAATGTCAAACGTCCAATATTTCCCTTAGATGCCGATATGGAATGGGAGGTGCCAGTTTCTGACGTATGTGGTTAGCAATGGCAAAAATTTTATTCCTCAATAAGTTCTCTGGCAAGAGGGGACACAACAATATTTTTATGTCAATTATGAGATGTAAATTATCAAATTTGTATCCTACATATGTTTTAATTTAGGCTTATAGAAATTAGTTTCAGCATCAAGCAAGGAAGTTAACAGAAACTTTACTAATATAAATTTAACCACATGTGCTGGAAACAGGTATTGCAGCATAACAACTCAGCCGTTTAAGTTAAAAATAAACCAGATATTCTATACTGTAAAAATCTCACGTAATGATCGTCTAACTTAAGTGATCACCCAACACATTGAGCGATCGTTCTGAAAGCTAAATAACGGGGCAAGAAAATGAACTTTAAATTAATTGAAGATTTTGTCAGTTTGGCTGAGACTGGGAATTTTTCTAAATCTGCTAAATCTCGAAATGTAACACAGCCAGCATTCAGTAGAAGAATTCAACAACTGGAGAATTGGGTAGGAATACCACTAGTGGACAGAACTTCTTACCCAACAAAGCTTACTTCCGCTGGTAAAATTTTTCATGACGTAGCAGTGACTTCTTTGAAATCTATTTATGAAACAAAGGCTCTTCTGAAAGACCAAACCAGCAACGACTTAAATATTATCCGCTTTTCTGCACCCTACACTATATCATCATATTTCTTGCCCAAGTGGTTAACTAAAATCAAAAAAAAATGCGGTGAATTATCTACCAAACTTAATACAAATTTCTCATATGATCATTTTGAGAATCTCATCGAAAAAAAATGTGACTTTTTAATTTGCCACTATCACCCTACATCACCCCTTATGCTTGACGCAAACCAGTATGAATATAAAATACTAGGCTACGATAAGCTCTTACCTGTCTCAGCATTAGACACTGATGGGAGGCCATTACACAGCTTGCCTGGTTTAGAAAATGCTAAAACAAGTTTCCTTTCATACCACAAGGACTCATATCTCGGTAAAATAACAAATCATAAAATTGCTTCTAGTAATAAGCGACTATTTCTTAATCAGGTGTATGAAAGCGCAACTACTGATTCACTCAAAAGGATGGCAATAGAAGGGCATGGTTTGGCGTGGCTACCCTACTCTTGTATAAGAGATGCCATCTCAGAGAATTTTCTGATCATTGCCGATGAAGAATATTGGGCCTCAAAGATAGAAATCCGAATTTATAGATCAAAAACTAATTTTACTGAAACTACCGCAAACCTATGGTCAACCATACCCAAGACCACACTTAAAGCCATTTAAACTGAATTTAACATAAAAAACCACTTATGTTATTATCACATTAAAGTATAAACAAAAGGCATTTTACAGAGGAATAATACCATCTTATCTTTTTCTGGGGTTATAAAAGTTCTGAATAATCAGAAAAAAATTGAGGTAAATAAGCGATAACACTGTTAAGATGAATGATATAGAATTACTGCAACCTCTAGATTACAAGCTCATTTTACTAAGCCTGCTAAACAGTCTTTATGTTTTATAAGCAGCCAATTAAGGAGAGATCTCATGCTTGATGTTCTAATTAAAGGAGGGAACGTTTGCGACGGAACTGGTAAAAAGCCCTTGCAGGCAGATATTGCTATAAAGGATGGAAAAATTGTTGATATAGGAACAATTTCTGGAGAATGCCATCAAACATTGGATGCCTCTAATTTAGTAGTATGTCCCGGCTTTATTGATCTCCATACTCACTCTGACTTCACCCTAGCGGCGAACGGAAGAGCCGAAAGTCAGGTACATCAAGGCGTAACGACCGAAGTTGTCGGACAATGTGGTGTCTCTTGCGCTCCTGCTAGATCGAACGCGGATATAGCGTTAATGTCTCCTGGGTTCATTGATGGCGCAGTTGATGCAAATTGGCGTTCGTTCACCGAGTATCTTGACCATCTAGATAAGACGCCATTGGGTGTAAATGTCGCTGCGTTCGTCGGTCATGGAACTATTCATCGCGCAATAGTTGGAGAAGAGTTACGAACGGCCAATGAGGACGAAATGGATGAAATGGTAGCGCTTCTAGATGAAAGTATCGAGGGCGGCGCATATGGCTTTTCTACTGGTTTAGAATATTGGCCAGGTAGTCTGTCAAGCCCCGATCAACTGGCTGATATGGCTAAAGTGGCGGCGAAGCACGATGTTCTATATGCAACTCATGTGCGAAACAGGGATCTTTTCTATGACCTTGGATTTGGTGAGGCTTTGTCCACGGCACGCGCTGCCGGAGCACGACTACAGATTTCTCACATTCAACCAAAGTTTGGTGCGCCTGAATATGCGATGCAGCATGCTGTAGACATGTGCGAGCAAGCCCGAGGCCATGGAGTAGATGTGGCGTTTGATGTAATCCCACATGACTGGTCTCATACCCACGTCATGGCTATTCTTCCACAATGGGCAAGGGAAGGCGGGGTAAAAAAAGTCCGTGAGCGGTTGCGTGATAAAGCTACACGCGAAAGGATCAAGCGAAACCCACGTCCAATGTGGCGGTTAGTGAACTCAGATGGTTGGCACAAAATTGTACTAATGCAGTCTGAGGCAAATCATGAACTAGTCGGAATGAGTTTTGATGAAATTGGGCGTCGGAAAAACACCCATCCATATGATGCTGTCTTTGAACTTCTTCTCGAGGAAGATGAAGTAAATATGAGCCACCTGATGTGGACCTCGCAATCATTTGACAATGGCGACATTAAACTCGCCTTACAGCAACCTCAGTGTGCTGTAATTTCTGATACGCAAGCACTTGCACCTTACGGGTGTCTGAAACACCATATCGGTTCATTGTCTGGCTATGGTTGGGCAGCAAGGTTCTTGGCTCATTACGTTCGCGAAGAACGTATTCTCACATTACAGGAAGGTATCAGACGTATAACATCTCTTCCTGCTGAGCGATTAGGAATTAGTGACCGCGGCACCCTCAAAACTGGGGCCTGTGCAGACATAACAGTATTTGATGCATCACACATTACTAGCCATGCCACAGTTACCACTCCACGCAAATATGCTACAGGCATTGCGCATGTATTGGTTAACGGCGGTATATCCATGCGCAACGGAGAAAGAACCGAAATGGACTCAGGAACCGTTCTTAGATCACATTGAGTTAAACTATCAGTAAATAAATTTTCAACCGATTAGAGGTGTTCCCATAGTTTAAAGAGCTGGTTTGCTATTGATTAGATAGTAAGCAACACGTTCACATACTAATAGCTTAAATCAAATTGACGCCTGAGTTTTTGAGGTTCGAAAATGACAAGCCTCCCAATGCCCAGGATATTTCTCCTCTAACACGGGCTCCTGCTCAACACAAATTTCTTTAGAAAATGAACACCGGGTCCGAAATCGGCAACCTGAGGGTTTGTTAATTGGGTTCGGAATATCTCCCTCTAATCTTATGCGCGAAGTCTTTTTATCGCTTGAACCGGTTAGAACTGCTGAGAGCAAAGCCCTTGTATATGGGTGTTGCGGATTATTAAATAAAGCAACTCTGTCCGCTTTTTCAACAATTGTACCCAGATACATAACTGCGATTTCATCGCAAACATGCTGGATGACCGCTAGATCATGGGAAATAAATAAAAAGGTTAAATCTAATTCATCTTGTAATTCGCATAATAGGTTTAAAATTTGTGCCTGTATTGCCACATCAAGAGCTGAAACCGGCTCGTCGCAAACAATAAAATCAGGATTAAGGGCCAGAGCCCGAGCTATACAAATACGTTGTCTCTGGCCACCAGAAAATTGATGAGGATATAAATATTGTTGGTTTTTCCTTAAGCCAACAAGGGCAAAAAGTTCGTCTGTGCGCTCCTGCCGTTCCTTTTGATTTCCAATGTTATGCACGACAAGCGGGTCTAAGACGATATCACCAGCAGTTTGTCGAGGGTTAAGTGAAGAGTATGGATCTTGAAAAATTATCTGCATTCTTTGTCGTAAGCGTAACATTTCTCCCAGCGATAAAGATGCCAGATCTCTATTTTCAAACAGAAGTTTACCTTCATTTACGTTGACCAAACCTAGGATAGCCCTGCCCGTGGTTGTTTTCCCGCATCCACTTTCACCCACGAGACCAAGAGTTTTACCTTTATTGATATTAAAACTTACTCCGTCTACAGCATGCACTACAGATTGTTCAGAAAACCAACTAGTACGTTTTAATTTGAATTGAACTTTAAGATTTTCCACTTTAAGGAGAATTTTATTTTGAACATTTTTCTCCATCAGTTTTCACCATTTTCAACGAGCCAACACATAACAGAGCGATTGTCTCCTAAATCGAACGTCGGCGGCATTTGCAGGCATCGCGTGGTTGCACTTTCACATCTAGGACCAAACGGACAACCTGCCTGCCTATTAAGAAGATCTGGAACAGATCCCCTTATTTCGGGTAACCGCTCTCGGAATCCGGCAGAATCCGTCTTTAACTCTAACATTGAGCCTAAAAGACCTTTAGTGTAGGGGTGAATAGGACTATTCCGGATTTCTTCCAGAGTCCCTTCCTCTATCTTGAAACCAGCATACATTACAATAACGCGATCAGCCATTTCACTGACCGCTCCAAAATCATGCGTGATTAAAATAATACTCGTCTTATTTTTATTTTGGATTTTTTTAAGAAGATCAAAGATTTGAGCCTGAACAGTAACATCTAGAGCAGTGGTGGGCTCGTCTGCTATTAAGACTTGTGGATTACAAACTAGCGCCATGGCAATCATAATTCGTTGGCGCATTCCACCCGACAGTTGGTATGGATACTCGCTTATTCTTTTCTCTGGCGCGGGAATTTGTACAGAGCGTAGTAACTCTATAGCTTCTTCCATTGCACTAGCCCGATCGATAGGCTTATGTTGTTGGATGGTTTCGACTAACTGATTTCCTATGGAATAAACCGGGTTCAAAGCAGTCATAGGTTCTTGAAATATCATAGATATTTCTCTGCCCCTTACACGGTTTATTTCCCTTTTTGAAAGAGACATAATATCTTTCTTATTTAAAAAAATCTCTCCGTTACTAATTTTACCAGGCGGTGATGGGACCATACGTAATAACGCGAGAGCCGTCATACTTTTACCGCAACCACTTTCACCTATTATACCTACAGTCTCACCGCGTTTTAAACCAAAATTAACTTTGGAAAGTATATTGATTGATTGGCCTTTTACATCAAAATCTACGCTCAGATCTTTAACCGTCAGAATATTATTCGGATCAAATTCAGTAGCTTCTGAAATCATTTAATTTACCTACCGCGCAATTTGGGATTGAGAGCATCATTCAACCCATCGCCGATTAATGCTATGCATAAAACGATCAATAGAATGGCAACGCCTGGAAATGTCACTGTCCACCAGGCATCGAAGAAATAGTCACGCGACTGGCCAATCATCTTACCCCAGGTAATGATATCTGGGTCCGTAAGTCCCAAAAAACTTAATGCAGCTTCATAGATAATGGTTATGCCCACCCTCAGTGTAATTGCTATTATTATTGGAGGCATTGCATTCGGAAGAATGATTCTTGCAATGATTCTTCGGTCTCGATCGCCAATGGCGCGCGAAGCAGTCACATAATCTTGTTCTTTAATTTTTAAGAACTCAGCCCTCGTTAGTCTTGCCTCAGTAGTCCAAGTTGTGACTGCAATTGCTAAAATGACTACCAGAATGTCGGATGAAAAAACTGCAACAATCACCATCGCAAATACCAGAGGTGGCAGAACTTGAAAAAATTCGGTAATTCGCATTAAAATATTGTCGATTATACCGCCATAGTAACCAGCAAGCGCACCAACAGTTATGCCAATGAATACTGTAACTAAAGTTGCGGTAGTTGCTATAATCATAGTGGCTTTGGTTCCGTGAACAATACCGACAAAGACGTCTCGCCCAAGATAGTCAGAACCAAATAATGTTCCAACGCCTGGGCTGGTCAGGGGTACAGCGACCATCTCGAAGGGGTCGGCAGGCACCAATATTGATCCGAATATCCCAACAAAAATGAAAACTATGATGAACAAAAAACCAAATAGCGCGGGACGGTTTGCACAAAATAAGCGTAGGGTTTCTCTCCACTTGACTTCTCGCTCGCTATCAATTTCTTCTAAACTGAAGAATGGGTTTTGATCTTTGGATTTGATGTCAGTCATGTAATTGATTGGATCCTAGGATCCATCCACTTATAAACCAAGTCTGTGATTATATTGGCGACGATTGTAGTGGTAGCAGCACCAAACAATACTCCCAATATTACTGGAAAGTCGCGCCTAACTATAGACTCATATAATAATGGACCTACGCCAGGTAGACTGAAGACAGTTTCGACCAATACTGCACCAGAAAACACCTGTGCCAATTGCAAACCAGCCAAAGTTACCACTGGTAAAGAAGCATTTTTCAGGGCATGTTTTAATATGACTTTAGGCTCTGAAAGTCCTTTAGTTCTAGCAGTACGAATATAATCAGCTCCCAAAACGTCCAACATCGAAGCACGAGAAATACGGCTGTAATTTGCTAAGAAGAGCACCGCCAACGTAAAAGTTGGCAGAACTAAGTGATGAATAATGTCTAGGGCGCGATCAAACGGATGGTCAGGCTCTGGAATAGAACGAATACCAAAAGCTGGGAACCAAGGAAGGTATAAAGCAAACACCAACAACACGATCATTCCTAACCAAAACACCGGTGTTGCGTAACCAAATAAGGAAAAAACGGTTACAAAATTACTAAAAAAACCTTTGGGTTTTATTGCTGCATAAACTCCAAATAACGTACCAAATAAAACTGCCAGGATTAGTGCAGATAAAGTCAGCATAAGTGTCGTCGGCAAATGCGATAAAATAAGAGTTGCTACAGGTTCGTCGTAATAAAATGAGTAACCTAAATCACCAATGCAAACCTGCCCCAAATACTTGATAAGTTGGATATAAACGGGTTGATCCAAACCATACGATTGACGAAGCCTTGCGGCTAATTCAGGATCTCCACCACCAGCCTCTGCCAGCATAGCGTCAACAACGTCACCTGGGGCTGCTTGCAAAAGAAAAAAATTGAGAACTATAACGCCTAGTATTAATACAATACCAAGGAATACTCTTTGAATTACAGCCTGCATCATTTTTCTAAAGTAATCTCATTGTGCCATGTCAGTGGCTTTTTTATGTTTATCATTCATAAATAGTGAAGCCAAAATACATTGGCTTCACTACCAAGGTCTTATTTTAATTTGATAGTGATTACTTCTGTGCAGTTTTCCAGTACATCACGTCCCAATTCTCAGCAGTTCCATATGATGGAAAAAATAAGTCCTTATGATTGAAAAACAGAGAGGGAGTATCAAATAACCATAGCATTGGCATTTCTTCTAGGAGAATATCTTGAACTTGATAATATAGCTCACGACGTTTCTCGATGTCAGGTTCCACTGCCGCCATTTCGAAGATTTTGTCTACTTCTGCATCACAGTAGCCAGAGGTATTTGTATAAGCTTGGTTTTTGATATTGTCGCAAACATAAAGCCTGCTTACTCCAATAGCAGGATCAGTCTTGTCACCGGGCCAATTGATAGACATGTCAAAATCCCAAGCAGCGCTACGTTCTGCCCAGCCAGCAAAGCCTTGTAAGGGCTCCAGCTTAACCTTTATACCAACTTTTTTAAGAGACGCGGCTAGAAACTCAGCGGGCAGCGTGTTAAAATCTGGCATGAATGGTTGTGCTATATATATAAGATTTAACTCAAATCTCATTCCATCAGATTTCTTAGGGTAACCAGCCTCCTCAAGGAGAGCATTTGCTTTTTCCAAATTAAACTCGTAGCCTTTTAGCTTAGGATTAAAGAAAACGTTTGTAGCGGGTAGTGGCGATCTTGATGGAAGAGTGTAACCACCATGCAAAACGTTCGAAATCTGCGACCTATCCACGGCAAACGCAATAGCCTGACGCACAGCTTTGTTATTCAGTGGCTCTTTTCTATTATTAAATTCCAAGACAATAGCGCCGCCAGCAATTCCCTCATAAGGAGTGAGCTGCAAGTGTTCAACTTTTGAAAACTCTTTTATATCACTAAATCGCATGACCGAGTCTGTCCGGGCTAGTTGAAATTGGTTTTTTCTCAGACCAATTCGTTTAGCAGTCTTATCCTGCACATTTTGATATATTATTTTATCCAAGTAGGGGAGACCGTCAACAAAATGGCTATCATTGCGAGCGATACTTACGTACTCATCTGTTTTTCTATCTGATATAACAAAGGGACCTGAGCCAACTGGGTTTTTATGGGCATCTTGCTTCATAAAATTGTCAGCACTACCGTATATGTGCTTAGGCATTACAGGAAGTTGTCGAGGAGTAGTAGCCGCCAGCAGCAAAGGGCCATGTGGCTTTGAAAGGTGAACAATTAGTGTATTTGCGTTGGGAAACTCATAGCTATCGATGGGGCCGAACATCTGATTACCAAAACGGTGATGCTCTTTTACTATATCAAACGAAAATGCAAGATCTTCAGACGTTACTGGTTGCCCATCATGGAATCTTGCATTTTTTGCAAGATGAAAGGTATAAGTTTTTCCAGAGTTTGAGACCTCCCAAGACTCAGCAAGGTAAGGTGCGATTTCATTATTTTCATCCATTCTAACCAAACTCGCGAAAATCTGTGATGTGACGAGCCCAACCTCGTAAGCTGAGTGCAGGGGATTAAGGCTTGGAATTTTAGACGACAGATAAACTACCGTTCCCCCAGTAACAGGCTCACCAGCCTTACCTTGGTTAGCAGACATGGGCAAAATCATCATTCCGCACATTGAAGCTATTGCTAACTTAATAATTAACCTTTTTAACATCATAATTTCCTCACCTACTGATTGTTTATTGCAAAATTTTTAATGTCTTGTGACGTTAGGCTAAGTAGGTTCCAATTTTGTGTAAAATGCCGATTATTCATATGTATATGCAAAAAATGCATAAACTTTTCTATTCATGCAAAAAAGACATAATTTAAAACAAAACCATGCAGTATTGAAAATAGCATGGATAGGATTGACGGCTTCATTATTAATAAAAATTTTGGACTTTAAGAGATATTAATCGCAGCTTTACTAAACGAATAATTATCAAACTATCAGCTGATCATAAATCGATTATAGGTCTTAATGCATCAAACATCCTATTCTTAATATTATTGGAAACACAAATTCACCTCCTGCAAGTTACTAAAATTACAGATTATTTGGAATAATAAGCTTTAAAATTTGACAGTTTTTAGGATCATATTGAAGCATCATCACAGCCCTTTCGCCTTATAACTGGCAGCAACTTTTTCGATTGCCACCAAATAGGCAGCTATACGCAGGTCGGTTACATTTTCTCTCTCATGCCAGAGCGTTCTCATCGATTGGAATGCCCCACGCATCGTGTCGTCAAGGCCAGACCTTACCAATTCAAGCTCGCCCGCGCCTTTTAGATATTTATTTCTGAAATCCGCCGACAGATCCCATTTGTCCCCCATTGCTTGGGACAGACTTTCAAGCTCAGAAATAACCAGTTGATTGCGCGATTCTTGTTCACGGCGTTGCATACGCCCAAAGCGAATATGACTTAAATTTTTGACCCACTCAAAATAAGACACCGTGACGCCACCAGCATTTGCATACATATCGGGAATGATCACACAGCCTTTTTCGCGCAGTATAGCGTCAGCTGTTGCAGTTACTGGCCCATTTGCAGCCTCAATAATCAGCGGTGCTTTCACGTTTGCCGCATTATCAATATTAATAACACCTTCAAGAGCCGCGGGAATAAGAATATCGCAATCTGCCTCTAAAAGAGCTGCTCCATTCTGTGAATACGTTGCGCCCGGAAAACCCATAACGCCATTTTTTTTCATGATCCATTCGCGCACAGAATCGACATCCAACCCACTTTCAGCATGAATTGCACCATCGCGTTCAATAATTCCAGTGATACGCGATCCATCTTCAGTGCTGAGAAACTTAGCCGCATGATAGCCAACATTTCCAAGCCCCTGAACAATGACACGCTTACCATCCAGAGAACCAGACATGCCTGCCTTGGCTACATCTTTTGGTTCACGGAAAAATTCACGCAGAGCATATTGTACGCCGCGACCCGTCGCTTCAACCCGCCCCGCGATACCGCCAGCATTAATAGGTTTACCGGTAACGCAAGCTTTTGCATTGATGTCTGTGGTATTCATCCGGGCATATTGATCTGCGATCCAAGCCATTTCTCGCTCGCCTGTACCCATATCGGGAGCCGGAACGTTCTGGCTTGGGTTAATCAAATCACGTTTGATCAATTCATAAGCAAAGCGACGCGTGATCAGCTCTAACTCGTGTTCATCATAGTCTCTGGGATTTATACATAGCCCACCTTTCGAGCCACCAAAAGGCGTGTCAACTAGTGCACATTTGTAAGTCATCAGAGCTGCTAACGCTTCAACTTCGTCTTGATCCACGGCGCTTGCGTATCTTATTCCACCTTTAACGGGCTCCATATGCTCCGAATGCACTGCGCGATATCCTGTGAATGTTTGAATATCACCACGTAACCTAACACCAAATCTCACGGTATAAGTTGCATTGCAAAGTTTGATTTGCTCTTTCAACCCGGCAGGCAAATCCATCATCGCAACCGCGCGATTATACATGATGTCCACGCTTTCGCGAAAACTTGGTTCTTTGGCTGTGGACATAATTCTCTCCTTTAGGGATCATGGGCGTTATAAACCGCTTAATCTTAAATTATTCCTATTTGTTCGGTAAACCCGTTTAGAAAGCTTCGCACAAAAGGGCCGTAACACTTGGCCAGTTCATAAACGATTCTTGCCAGATATAACCGCATGTTAAGTGAAAACCCTCACCGTGAAAGAAAAAATCGTGATTATACCATATAATTCTGAGAAAAATTAAAATACTGCAGGCACGAAACTAGCAAATTTTGATTTCGTATCCTGTTTCTTCGGCTTCCTCATCTGTTATTTTGGATGGAAATCCAGGTGCTAAAACAGACAATCCCGTAGCGTCTTCTAGGCGTCTGATTATATTAGGAGACAGCTCGCGTGGCCCAAATCTCTTAATCCCATCCTTGAAGATTGATATCAAAAGCGGATTAAGTTCGAGGGGCACTTCGGCGCGATCTGCCACCTGTTGAAATAACCCTATGTCCTTCGCAACAAGATCCATAGTAAACGAAATATCGCGACTTCCATTCAGGATCACTTGGCTTTCCGTTTCATGCACAAAGGATGTGCCAGAAGAGATTTTCATCGCCTCGTAGTCCACATTTAAATCCAGTCCGCTCCCCTTGGCGACGGTCAAGGCCTCGGCGCAGGAGACAAGATTTGCAGTCGCCATATAATTCGTAATTACTTTTAAAATACTGGCCGAGCCCAATGCACCCGTATGAGGGACCCTGCGCCCCATTTTCGTTAAAAGTGGTAATATTTTTTCAAATGTAGCCCGATCGCAGCCAGCGAAAATACTGATGTTGCCCGTGTCCGCGCGATGGCATACGCCCGAAACTGGGCAATCAACAGCAGTTCCCCCAGCCTCGGTCACTTCGGTCGCAAGGCGCTTGACCTCAGCTTCGTCCGTGGTCGACATTTCCATCCATATTTTACCATCCACGACAAAGGGGAGCATTTCGCGCACAACAGCATCTGATGCTGTGGGGCTTGGCAGGCAGGTAATTACCACATCGCAAGCCCGCATAACCTGTGCCGGGCTTTTACCTGACTTGGCACCTAGCTGTTTAAATTCTAAAATAAGTGCCTCATTCATGTCGTAGACTGTCAAATTCACGCCATTGCGCAAGAGGCTTCCGGACAGCTTTGCCCAACATTTCCCAGACCAATAAATCCAATTTTCATAGTGACCTCCATATTTTTTTAGCCCTTTCATGAATAATTATGACTGACTTTTTCATTTGCGAGCTGCACCATTTATATGCGCTCACCAACATGTGTATCTGTTCCATACTGCTCAGAATATCAGAGTGCTATCACGAGGGTTATCCATTTATTTCTTGCGGATAGCATGTTTTGAACCAAGAACATCCAATGTCATATTTTGATACAAGCTTATAATCTCAGGTTTCCCCAAACGCCCATCGGGGCGATACCATGTTCCAACTTCTTTCAACATTCCGATAATGGCCAATGTCGCTATTTTCGTATCTTTGATTTGAAACTGCTCAGCAGCTAGGCCGGCATTCAGGATTTTTTGTAAAACAGTCTCATAATCACAGCGCAGTTTTTCGATCATGACGAAATTTTGCGGATTTAAATTGCGCAGTTCCATGTACGCGACAAAGACTTCATCCACTTTGCTGAAGTGAAATTCCAAATGAAACTGAATAAAGTCATTTATCTGATCTGTGGGATCTGTCCGTTTGGGGTAGCGCGCCCAAGCCACCAGCAGGCTTTCCATATGTTGCAATAGGATATTAAACAAAAGCGCCTGTTTATCAGGTGTATAGTTATATAGGGCACCCACCTGCACACCAACATCACGCGCAATTTGGCGCATCGAAACAGACGCATAACCATATTTGGCAAAAAGCTTCAAAGCCGTTTGCGCCACGCGAGGGGCAGTTTTTTGTGAAAAGGATCCAGATGTTCTAGCCATTTTTATATTTTATATGAACGAGCGTTCATACGGAAGCTTTCATATTGGTTCAGAGTAAATAGTAATCTTCAGCCCCACCAACCGTTGCACGTGGATCGCGAAACAGATAAACGACCTCTATCACATTTTGAAATAGGAGCCTTACATGACGCACCCTTTGCGCCTTGGCATTGCGGGTCTTGGAACCGTTGGAATGGGAGTTGTAAAAATACTCCACGAAAAACAAGCACTTTTGGAAGGTAGAACCGGTAGATCAATTGAGATCACGGCAGTTACAGCGCGAACAAAAGATAAAGATCGCGGTATTTCTCTGGATGCGTATGCTTGGGAGGAGGATCCAGTCAAACTAGCGCAAAGAGACGATATTGATATATTTGTGGAATTGATAGGCGGTCATGAAGGCTCGGCTCTTGAAGCGACGAAAGCCGCTATCGCAAGCGGAAAAGATGTGGTTACTGCTAATAAAGCGATGCTGGCCCATCATGGTCATGCGCTCGCCCTGCAAAGCGAAGCCAATGGCTCAGTGATCCGTTTTGAAGCGGCTGTAGCAGGGGGTATCCCCGTTATGAAATCGCTGACAGAGGGGCTCGCTGGAAACGAAATCACCCGTGTCATGGGCGTGATGAACGGAACTTGCAATTATATTCTCACCCAAATGCAGGCGACAGGGCGCGGATATAACGCACTGTTCAAAGAATGTGCCAAGCTTGGTTTCTTAGAGGCAGATCCAAATTTGGACGTTGGCGGTATTGATGCTGGGCATAAGCTGTCTTTGCTCAGTTCGGTTGCATTTGGAACGCAGGTAAACTTCGAAGAGATGGAACTTGAAGGCATTCAGTGCATTGAATTGGAAGATATCGAACAGGCTGCAGATATGGGGTTTCGCATTAAGCTGCTTGGTGTGGCGCAAATGACAGAACGTGGGCTGGAACAACGTATGTCACCATGTCTTGTTCCGCAAAACTCGCCTTTGGGCCAATTAGAAGGCGGGACCAACATGGTTGTGCTGGAAGGAGACGAGGTGGGTCAGATCTTTTTGCGCGGCGCGGGCGCGGGTCAAGGTCCGACGGCCAGTGCTGTTATGTCGGATATTATAGAGATTGCACGCGGAACTCGGCTGAACACATTCGGCCAGTCTGCCCATACGTTGCGAAAGGTCAATTCAACCTCATCGCAGACACCTGCGCCCTATTACATTAGATTGAGCCTGCTCGATAGGCCAGGAGCGCTTGCCAAGATCGCAACAGTTTTAGGGCAAGCCGGTGTGTCAATTGATCGTATGCGCCAGTACGGGCATGAAGATAAAACTGCGCCTGTGCTGATTGTCACACATAAAACTGTACCTCAATCTTTGGACCAGGCGCTGCACGAGATACCTGAGACTGGAGTAATAGAAGGTACACCTGTGGCTCTTAGAATAGAAAATGTATAGATTGATTTTTTCAGAAAAATATTGCCTTAACTAGGAACCCTCCAATGAACGCTGAAAAACTAGATTTCAACGATAGAATGCTGTCTCTGGGGCTCGCGCGGGTGTCTGAGGCGGCCGCAATTGCAACCGCCGATCTAATTGGGCGTGGCGATGAAAAAGCAGCAGATCAGGCGGCAGTAAATGCAATGCGCAGTGAGCTTAACAAACTCGATATATCGGGTATCGTCGTGATCGGAGAAGGAGAGCGCGACGAGGCCCCAATGCTTTTTATCGGAGAGGAAGTCGGAACTGGCAAAGGACCCGGCGTCGATATCGCACTGGACCCTTTAGAGGGGACTACACTGACCGCCAAAGACATGCCAAACGCATTGACTGTAATTGCGATGGGACCCAGAGGCTCCATGTTGCATGCGCCTGATGTGTATATGGACAAATTGGCAATTGGCCCAGGCTTTGCACCAGACACAGTATCCTTGGACATGAGCCCGTCGGAAAGGATTGCGGCGCTGGCAATAGCAAAACAGTGTTCTGCCAAAGAAATTACCGTCTGTATTCTCGAACGCCCCCGCCATGAAAGCATGATCGAAGAAGTGCGTAGAACCGGAGCCTCCATTCGTTTGATAACCGATGGAGATGTTGCAGGCGTAATGCATTGCGCAGAACCGGAGTTGACCGGAATAGACATTTATATGGGCTCTGGCGGCGCTCCTGAAGGCGTCTTGGCGGCAGCTGCACTCAAATGCATGGGGGGGCAGATTTTTGGGCGGTTGTTGTTTCGCAATGACGACGAAAGGCAACGCGCCGCCAAGGCCAGCATCACAGACTTAAATAAAATTTATACGCGCGACGATATGGTGCGTATGGATGTAATTTTTGCCGCTACCGGCGTGACTAGTGGATCGATTTTACCTAGCATAAAACGGGAAGTCGGTTATTTCACAACCGAAACACTCCTTATGCGCTCGAAAACTGGCTCTCTGCGCCGGATGATTTATCGTACGCCCGTGACACGGGCCATGAAATAAAAGGGGCAAAGTTGGGGTTTCTTGGTGTTTCGCATTCTCTGACGGAAAGGTGTTGGGTCGGCCCAAACAGTCTGATCGAGAGAACAGCAGAGGCGATCGCTCAAAAGAGCGATCTGCCGACGTCTCTTTGCACAGTTATGGCACGATTAGGCGTCACCCCCGAAGACGCTCAGCAATATCTGGAACCACAACTCAGAACATTGCTGCCTGATCCTAGAAGTTTTATTGATATGACAACCGCTAGTGCACGACTGCTAAAGGCCCTTGATAAGTCCGAAAAAATTGTGGTGTTTGCTGATTATGACGTCGATGGTGCCGCATCTGCAGCCTTGGTTTTGACGTGGCTTGGATCCTTTGGAAGCAGTGCAACTTTGTATGTTCCAGACCGCATCGACGAAGGCTATGGACCAAATGATGCTGCGATGGCGGCATTGGCAAGAGATAATGATCTGATCATTTGCGTCGACTGCGGCACAGTTAGTCATGACCCGATTGCCGCGGCAAAAGGGGCCGATGTTATCGTCCTAGATCACCATCTTGGTACCGAAACAGTTCCAGATTGCGTTGCGGTGGTAAATCCAAACAGGCAGGACGAGAGCGGTGATCTGAGCCATCTCTGCGCCGCGGGTGTGGTATTTTTATGCCTTGTAGAATGTGGCCGCTTATTGCGCGAAGCCGGGCGCAAAGGGCCAGACCTGATGGGTTATCTTGATCTAGTCGCACTGGCGACAGTCGCCGATGTTGCGCCACTTATTGGCGTCAATCGCGCCTTTGTTCGTCAGGGTCTTAAGGTTATGGCAACTCGATCGCGCCCTGGGTTGGTGGCGTTGGCCGACCAAGCCAAAATGGAGAGCACCCCTGCCGCCTATCACCTTGGCTTTCTTTTAGGACCGCGCATCAACGCGGGTGGGCGCGTCGGTCAGGCCGATCTGGGGGCTAGACTGCTTAGTACAAATAACGTTCAAGAGGCTCGAAAGCTGTCTGAACGTCTGGACCAGCTCAACACTGAGCGCCGCCAAATAGAAGAAACGGTCCGAGCGGAAGCCTTTGCACAGGCCAAAGAGCGTGGATTTGATGCTCCTCTCGTCTGGGCAGCTGGCGAGGGCTGGCACCCAGGTGTTGTCGGTATTGTCGCCGCGCGTCTAAAAGAAGCTGCCAACAGACCTGCCATTGTCATCGGCCTTGATGGAAAAGAGGGCAAAGGATCTGGACGCTCCGTGAGCGGGATCGATTTAGGTGCAACGATCCAAAATTTGGCCCTACAAGGCGTTTTACTCAAAGGCGGCGGTCACAAAATGGCGGCGGGGTTAACAGTCTCTCAACCCTTGCTCGAGCCGGCAATGGAAAAGCTTGCAGAGCTGCTTAAAAAACAGGGGGCGGACAAATTGGGCGTCTCCGATCTGCACGTCGATTCAGTTTTGATGCCCACAGCGGCAACGACAGATCTGATTGCCCAACTCGAAAATGCTGGCCCGTTCGGCGCCGGTGCACCAGCTCCTAGATTCGCTTTTCCTGATATGGTAATCATTTTTGCCAAGCAGGTTGGAGAAAATCATTTAAAAATTCGCTTTGGGGATGGCCTTGGCACATGCATTGACGGAATTAGCTTTGGCGCCTTTGACACGGCCCTTGGACCAACTCTTGAACGCCATGACGGTCGTCGCTTTCACCTTGCAGGGCGGCTAGAAATCAATGAATGGCGGGGAAAACGTTCAGTTCAGCTTCGCCTTGAAGATGCGGCGCACACAGCTTAGAAAAGCCTCACGTTGAGCAACTTTTGTTCGGATCCAAAAACACAATTAAAAAAACTTACTCAATTGATGTGTTTTCGCTTGCAAGCCCAAAGCCCATTGCCTAGAACGCGACAATCGTCGGATTAATGGCCCGTTCGTCTATCGGTTAGGACGCCAGGTTTTCAACCTGGAAAGACGAGTTCGATTCTCGTACGGGCTGCCACTATGATTAAAATCTGGAAAATATTGAAAAATAGTGTGTTCGAAAAATAAAATTTTTAATTTCAAGAGACATTCTATGCCGAGCATTTCGGGTTTTGTTTGTTTGAGTAGATCTCGCACTCGGCACTTTTTGAGTTGTGTGATCCAGAATAAAATATCGAGCGCATAAATGAAAAAGTGAGATCACTGGTTGAGGCCTTGGTGCAGAATTAAGAAATTAATAAAATCTACTGCAATCCGTTTATAGATTGGACCTAGTGAAAAGACAGGTATAACAGTGTCTTAAAAGATAAGAAACCAAGACCAAAATTAGCTTGATAACAATGAGTTATGGTATAAGCCTTTCATCAGAGAATTTAGTCCAGACCCACGTAGCATCTATGACTTTTTAATTATAGGTAAACGTTCAAATTTTAGTTTTAGATACTAAAGGATTAGGATAAAACTAAAGAAATTTAGGCAAATGCGGAAAGCCACTGTATTTAAAAATGTTTATATTATCGTCCCATATAAAATAATACTAGCTGTATTTGGGTACAGCCTTTCTTAACTGTGTCCCAAAACGGCGCTGGATTTAAATGTTGTAAAAACTAATCAGACTTAGCATGAGTACTTCTCAAAATATCAAGCTCGTTAAAATATGTTACTTTAAAATCACTGATTAAACGCGGTATTACAAATTCCATTAAACCACCTTTAGCCCGAACCTCTAAGTATGTCTGATGGTCTTTCTTTGTTGCCCACCTTTCGACCAAATAGATAGTCTGGTTATCTTCGGCAATCAATGCTTGGACAAACTCATACCCCTCGCGCGGTTCGCTAGCAGCATACCCATCGTCGCCCTCTGCCCAGGCAATAAAATCTTGTGCGCCTGTCTCTGACATTGGGAATGCGGCAATCACGTAAACAGACATCATTATTCTCCTTAAAATTTAGAGGCATGCCCCTCACCCTTCAGTCTTGAAGCTATTTGGGTCACAGTGCTATTTTTGAATGTATCGGTCAATCTTTGGACCAATACTAGATATACCAATTATTTTTGATAATAAATCAGCAAAATACTTAAAGGCATGACCAACAGATATTTGATTTTCTGAGATTGTAGATAATGGCTTTTGAAAAGAGTTTGAATCAACTTTTTGAACAGACGCTCTCATATATTTCTGCAATTATCTTTTATGTTTGTAGCCGGTTCATTCAGTGATGCTTTATTCGTACGACAGTTGCTTTTCTTTTTAATATTTTGCAGAAGCGCAGGCAGATGATCTAGAGACTAATTATGCAACGACCCTTGGTCTGAAAGTATCACTAATAGAAGCCTTTTCGCGCGCCTCATGAAAAAGAAAGGGCTTCTGCATGCGGGGAGAAACTGCAGAGGCCCAAGGTTACATCCGTGAGAAGGTTCTTATATTTACAAAAAATTATAAAATACACGCAAACTGAATGATTGAGATCATCAAATAAATCAGCAAGCCCTCAGTTAAGCGGGCGATCCATTTTGCAATCGCATATTGTTGAAAATGAAATGATAAGATTTCAAGCCTGACTAATGAGATAATTCAGACTGATCTTTTCGAGCAATAACGTCAGTGCCATATCTATGATTTAAAAATCCATTCAGTATCTGAAATTTTGGTTATGCATTAAGAGCATTTTTGCATCATGATTTTGACACTTTAGAATTAATAGTGTTATTGAACCCCAAAGTACTATCATCTGGATAGTTACATCGAGGCGACAAAGCTGTTTATTGCACTCTCAACCGGGGCAGATTGAGGCTGTTTCTCTTTGTACTATTTTCAGGCCAACAGAAGCGTTTATTCTATCGGGGCTACAATGAAAAATTCGAAAACAATTTTAATAGACAGAAACCCGGGCAGGAATTCTCAAACCTACGGGATCGCCAGAGAACTCGGCACAGATTTAGACCTCATCCACGAACCGTCTGTGGGCGTGGTGGGCAATAAGGGTGACTCGCAATGCTATATCGGGGTCGCAACCAAAGTCAGTATCATCCACGATGCATTGTGCGATAGAGTTGGAACCGAACCGGGTAAAATGCATATGCGTCTGGTTCAGCCAGAATTCACGATTGCGACATCGGATGGTATTAGAAATGGGACAAGAGAGATGCGCTACTCTCTCATCGGACGCGAAGTTGCAAACGACGCCTTGACCGAGCACCTAAGTGCGTCAGGCCTTGAGGGTGTAATAGCGGTTGTTGCTTGTGACAAACCCCCTGTTGGAACGCTTGCAGCAATTTTAGAGCATAACAGACCTGCAATTATCATGTCGGATGGCTCAATCAGACCGGGCAAAGATTCACAAACAGGCGAAAGCATTGACCTCATCACCGCCTATCAAATGGCAGGAAGCGATGACGAAGTGCTCAAGACACGCATCGCAAAAGAGGCCTGCCCAGGCTTTGGCAGCTGTGGCGGTATGTTTACCTACAACACCATGCAAACCTTCATAGGCGTTGTAGGTATGGAGCCGCTGGATATGATATCTCCAGCCTCGCAGGATATTCGTCGCACGGCAGAATTTCCCGAACAACTCGTCACATATCTTTCAGAATTGATCCGGCGCGACATTACCCCAAGGCAGATTGTCACGCGGGACTCCATAAGAAATGCCGTCATTGTTGCAATGTCAGTGGGTGGTTCGACAAACGTTCTACTACACGCGCCCGAAATCGCGCGCGCTGCTGGTTACAAGAGATTTTCAGAGGATATAATGACACCAGAAGAATTTAATTATCTTTCGGAAAAAGTGATTCCAGTTGTTGTGAATGCACGTCCATTTGGAAAATATTCTATGGTTGATATTGACGCCAAAGGCGGCATGCAGGTCATCGTAAAAGAGCTTTTGGACGCTGGTCTGTTAAATGGCGACACATTAACGTGTACTGGTGAGACCCTCGCAGAACAGATTAACAGGCTGGCCCCCCCCAAACCTGACGGAGATGTTATCTACAGCGTAGAAAAACCTTTCAAGGATACCGGTGGACTGCGGGTGTTGGGTGGAAATCTGTCGCCTGAATTCAGCTCTGTGCTGAAATTGGCAGGTGTCGAAGGCGGTCTGGAAAATAATTTGTTTTACGGAAAGGCCAAAGTCTTCAACGGGGAACAAGAGCTATTGTCAGCATTGGAAAAAAACGCGGATTTATTCAAGAATTTTGACATGATCGTGGTGCACTATGAAGGACCATTCGGGGCACCCGGCATGCCGGAGATGCTCGACTCGACGTCTCGGATCACAGCTCTTTGCCGCGAGAAAAATATCGTTGTCGGCTTGATGACGGACGGTCGGTTTTCAGGCGGATCAGTTGGCCTGGTTATTGGTCATGTCGGACCAGAAGCGGCCGCAGGCGGCGCAATTGGACTAATCGAAGAAGGCGATAATATCGTCGTAGATTTGAATACTAATGAACTGAATTGCACGCAATTGGCTGATGAGGCTATTTATGCGGAGCGTAAATTAAGATGGGATCGCGAAGTTGCCAAAAATAATGGCACTCATCCGTCTGTTGGCGATGCGGATACGAGATTGCTTAATAAAATGCGCTGTTCCGCCGTATCGGCAGTATATGGTGCGGGGATGCATCCAGACAGAAACCTGTGGGTCCGCAATCCCAGAGACCCGTTGAAAACAGATTTTAAACCAAGCAATAAGTTCAAATAGGCTTCGGAATTACAGGTTCTAGAAAAAGTAAGTTGCTCCGGCATGCATACTGAGGCAACGTTTTTTATCTGATCATAAATCGTACAACGCTTTTAGCTTGGCCCATCAAACGATTGATTGGTTTGCTGGTATGTACTTCACACTGGCGGTCGCACAACACCCCAGCACCTTTGCCCACACTGCCGTTTTAGCTCGAGGAAAAAATTCTCAAACCGCTGAGCACATTGCAACTCTTGACTACTCAGATCATATGAGTTTCTATCCATTCTTTGCACAAGGTCCGTACCTTCTTCCAAAGTCATCCGATAAATCTTAGCGCTTGTGCGCACGTCAAAGTATTTCTTTCCGCTCATTAAAATTCCCTACAAAGCTAAGACAGGCAGTATAGCTGATACCAAACTGATACGACGCGTCACAAGTTTTGGATCATTTTAAGCAGGTCACTATTTGTCAAATGGACGATCTTCGGCCTACGCTAGAAAAATAAGCACTGTAATTGATCTCTATTTGCGGTGTAATGCGTTTCCCTTTAAAACCTATTTAAACGGGTAACATATCGGAAATTGTCCATGCTAGGTAATGTGCAGAATTACCAGACAAGGACGCAACGAGACTATTGGAGCAGCGCGCATGAATCAGATCGATATAAGCGAGGTAAACCTCGTAAATATTCAGCAGCGAACTCTTGAACTTAGCCAAGCGATCCTCCGCACTCCTACTGTAAGAACAGCATCATCGATGATACACAGCTTACTTGACGGTGGGGAATTACACCTGAAACTGGAGTGCCTGCAACACTCAGGATCATTCAAAGCGCGCGGTGCCCTATCAATAATTCATTCGATTCCATCAGAAAAAAGGGCAGCCGGGATAACGGCTGCAAGCGCAGGAAACCATGCAATTGCAGCTGCTTGGGCGGCACGTAAAAGCAGAATGTCAGCAAAAGTTGTGATGCAATCAACCGCAAACCCATTTCGCATTGCCCTTGCCCAGACAGAGCGTGCAGAAGTCATCATCAAAGAACCCGGACAGGCTACTTTTGCAGAAGCCGAACGTCTTTCACGCGATGAGGGTCGAACGTTTGTTCATCCTTTCGAGGGTATCCACACCACATTAGGCACTGCCGGCGTTGGATTTGAATTTATGCAGGATGTTCCCGAGCTGGAGGCCATCATTGTGTCCGTGGGTGGAGGTGGCTTGATCAGCGGAGTTGCCGCTGTCGTTAAATCGATGAAACCTAACTGTCAGGTCTACGGCGTTGAACCAACCGGGGCCGATGCGATGTCACAAAGCCTTAAGGCGGGAGGACCAATAACCCTGGATAAGATCGATACGATTGCCGATAGCTTGTCACCGCCAATGACCCTACCCTTTGGGCATGCGGTTTGTAGCGCCTATATCGACGATATGGTCACAGTCACAGATGACGAAATCTGCGCGGGGATGGTGCGTTTTCAACAAGAGGCCAAGCTCGCCGTTGAGCCCGCTGCAGGTGCGTCGATGGCGGCTCTTACGGGGCCACTACGCGCGCGCCTTCGTGGTAAAAAAGTAGGTATTGTAGTGTGCGGTGCCAATATAGATGCTTTGACTTATTCTCAACAGCTAGAACGCGGCTTGCGCGTTCTAAACTAAGCTTAGGCATCTCATTAATCACCAAACGCTTATCTTAGGCAGATCCACTATAGATCTGAGCTATTCTTGCAAGGGCATTTTCAACAGGCATCTCTTCGCTTTCACCTGTACGCCTCGAGGCCAGCTCGATAACACCGTTTTTTAAACCGCGCGGACCAACCGTGATGCGCCAAGGTAATCCAATCAAATCCATCGTTGCAAATTTACCCCCGGCCCGTTCCAATCTGTCATCATAAAGTGGCTCTAAACCCAGCGCCATCATACCCGAATAAAGCGCCTCGCACGCAGAATCGGTTTCCTCATCCCCTTGTTTGAGGTTCACAATACCACAATGGAATGGAGTGACTCCCTCAGGCCACATAATTCCGTTGTCGTCATGGGAGGCCTCAATAATCGCCCCTATAAGACGCGATACGCCAATGCCGTGGCTGCCCATATGAACAGGTACGCGCTCACCCGTATCTGTAACAACATTTGCACCCATAGATTCTGAGTATTTAGTGCCAAAGTAGAAGATTTGTCCCACTTCTATCCCACGACTGCTTTTGCGTCTTTCCTCAGGGATCTGCGCGAAGACCTCATCTTCGTGGGTCTCATGCGTCCGCGCGTAAGGCGCTGTCCATTCTTTGAAAATGTTCAAACATTGATCCCAATCATCATAGTCTACAGCGCGATCACCAATTTCCAAATCTAGAATAGCGCTGTCATAGAACACTTCAGACTCACCTGTATCCGCAAGAACTAGAAATTCATGAGTATTATCGCCCCCGATAGGTCCACTGTCAGCCCTCATAGGAATCGCTTTCAATCCCATGCGTTCATAGGTACGCAAATAGCTGACGAGATGGCGGTTGTAAGCATGCATCGCACTGTCGCGGTCGATGTCAAAATTATACCCATCCTTCATAAAGAATTCCCGGCCCCGCATAACGCCAAAACGCGGGCGGATTTCATCGCGAAATTTCCACTGCATGTGATAAAGCGTCAAGGGAAGATCTTTGTAACTCCCGACATGAGTACGGAAAATATCAGTGATAAGCTCTTCGTTTGTGGGTCCATAAAGCATATCGCGGTCATGGCGGTCTTTGACCCGCAGCATTTCCTGACCATAGGCTTCATATCGACCACTCTCGCGCCACAAATCAGCAGACTGCAGCGTTGGCATAAGCATCGGAATGTGACCGGCACGAACCTGTTCTTCATGAACGATATTCTCGAGGTTACGTAGGATTTTGAAGCCCATCGGCAACCAGGAATAAATGCCAGCACTCGATTGTTTAATCATGCCAGCCCGCAGCATCAGACGATGGCTAGCAATTTGTGCCTCTGCTGGGTTTTCCTTGAGGACGGGTAAAAAATATCGCGACAGGCGCATTGCGTATCCTTAATGCTTTTAACTTCATATCGTTTAAGGGGAATTGATCGAACTGACAAGGTCACGCCTTTGAAAGTAAATGCCGACGTAACAATCCCCGGCCGCGATGTGGTCTTACAAAACTTGCATCCATAAACCATTTGAGTCACATTATAAAAAACAAATCAGATCAGGTCGCACATGCCACTTCCCGTTCAAAATCAAACGCTTTACTGGAGCTTAACAGGCTTTTTTTTCTTGCTGTTTTTCTGGTTTCTCAGCGATGTGCTATTACCGTTTGTGCTTGGCGCTGCAATTGCCTATTTGCTCGATCCAATTGCAGACCGCCTGCAAGCAAGCGGCCTGAGCCGAATCATGTCAGTTTTGATCATTTCAGCTACGGTACTCGTCGTCTTACTTCCCGCGACGATATTTATTTTGAACACGATTATCAATCAGGCAAGTGCACTTGCCTCAGTCAACTTCTCAGGCGAAAAAGTTGCCGAAATCGAAGCACGACTAAGATCTATCTTACCGAGCACTGTGGGTGAAAATCTGGATCTGCAAAGATCCCTTCAGCAATTCGAAGACTTTATAAGACCGAGAGCTCAGCAGCTTTTTGATAGTTTTGGAAAAAATATTCTAGGCGCATTGATAACCTCTGCAATGTCACTGATGAACATTCTTGTGCTTCTTGTGATCGTTCCTGTTGTGACGGTTTACATGCTGCTTGACTGGGACAACCTGATCGCAAGAATTGATGCGCTTTTACCGCGTGATCACGCTGAAACTATCAGAATGTTGGCCCAAGAGATCGACAACACTTTGGCAGCCTTTGTGCGTGGCATGGGATCTGTATGCCTAATCCTTGGGGTATATTATGCCGTGTCTTTGTGGATGGTCGGTCTAAGTTTCGGGTTTGCCGTTGGTTTCTTTGCTGGTTTGGTCACCTTTATTCCCTATCTGGGATCTTTGATGGGGGGGGCTTTGGCCATTGGACTTGGAATTTTTGAATTCTGGGGCGAGTGGAACAAACTTGCGCTTGTAGGAGGGATTTTCTTTCTGGGACAAGTTGTTGAAGGCAATTTCCTCACTCCAAAACTCGTCGGCGGCTCTGTTGGTTTACACCCGGTCTGGCTTTTGCTAGCTCTCTCAGTTTTTGGCAGCCTGTTTGGCGTTGTGGGTATGCTGATTGCGGTCCCCGTCGCCGCTAGCTTAGGTGTACTGATCCGCTTCGGCGCAGGTCAATATACTTCGAGTCAGCTTTATCAAGGCGCGGTCGATAAAGACGCCAAAAAGTAATGGACAGACAATTAGCCTTTGACCTCCCAAGCCGCAAGTCGCTTGATAGAGGTGATTTTTTCATCTCGAATAGTAATGAATTCGCCGTAAAATTGATTGAAGATTGGCAAAACTGGCCTCTAAAAAAACACTTTTTAAGTGGTCCTAAAAGTTCTGGGAAAAGCCATTTAGCGCATGTTTGGGCTAAACTAAGCGGTGCAAATATCGTCTCAGCAGATCAACTTCAGGATCTAGAAATGCTTACATCTGAAAACCTCGTGATCGAAAATATTGATAGAATTGTGGGGAAAGTTGATCTGGAAACAGACCTGTTCCATACGCATAACCTTATATTTGCAAACCGAAAATTTTTATTGATGACAGGCTTGCGCAGTCCATCAACTTGGCAATTTTCTTTGCCTGATCTTGCGTCTCGATTAGAGGGAACGAGGCTCGCAAGTCTAAAAGAGCCTGACGATGTGCTCTTTGCGGCATTGCTTGCAAAGTTGTTTTCAGACCGACAATTGTTCCCTGCCCCAGACGTTATCCAATATCTTACTACACGCCTCGAGCGATCGTATGCAGCGGCTGAACGTTTTGTACAAATAGCAGATAGGGTGGCTCTGGCCGAACGCAAATCCATCTCGCGCGCCTTTGCTGGAAAGATACTCGCAAAAATACCTTCGATATCGGATTGACCTGATGGGTTTCTATCTGCATAGCTGACACGTAATTACTTTCCTGTGAGTGTGCCGAATGAATACAGGTTCTAATTCAGCTTATTTGCAATGGGATCCTTACCAGAGGCCTAACTTACCCCAGTTTGACGAAAGACGCTTGTCTCGCGTTGGCGTCATTGATGTTGGATCGAACTCTGTTAGGCTCGTGGTCTTTGATGGCGCTGCTCGTTCTCCTGCGTATTTTTACAACGAAAAACTAATGTGTGCTCTGGGATCTAGCCTGTCTACAATCGGTATCCTTAATCCTGGAGGCAGAGTGCGTGCGATCAATGCCATCCAACGGTTCAAACACCTTGCAACTGCAATGGGCATCCCCAAATTGACGGCCGTTGCAACGGCTGCTGTGCGCGAGGCAAAAGATGGCGTCAACTTCTGTCGGGAAGTGTACAAAACAATGGGACAAAAAATTTGGATCATAGACGGAAAAGAAGAGGCGCGGCTTTCTGCACAGGGTATTCTTTTGGGTTGGCCCAGATCTTATGGACTGGTTTGCGACTTGGGCGGATCATCCATGGAGCTGGCAGAGATCAATAATGGCAAGGTTGGCCGATGCGTCACATCGCGCCTTGGCCCTCTCAAGCTCGTGGAAATTGAGGGTGGAAGGGCAGCCCGTGCAAAATTCATCAGAACCACAATAGAAAAACTAGCCTCAGAAATGGGTCCCCAGCATAACCGGCTCTTTCTTGTAGGAGGCTCGTGGCGGGCACTTGCTCGAATTGACATGGCGCGCACCAATTACCCGTTAATGGTGTTGCATGAATACAGAATGGATACTAGTTCAGTTCACAAAACATTGGAGTTTATCGAAAGTAATAATGACGCCAAATTGCAACAGGTTTCTAGGTTGTCCGAGGCCCGTTTTTCTCTTGTACCTTTTGCAGGCGAAGTACTGGATGTTATTTTAAAAGTGTTTGAACCCAAAGATATTGCAGTCTCAAGCTACGGACTTCGTGAGGGAATGCTGTATGAGCAAATGTCAGATGATATCAGGGCCCGCGACCCATTGATCGAAGCCTGCAAAGTTTCTGAGAAGAGTGACGCACGGGTTCCAGGCATGGGGAAAAGCTTAAACAAATTTGTCGCACCACTTTTCCCAAATGCGAGCATGGGCCTGCTGCGTCTAATAAAAGCCGCCTGCATGCTGCATGATGTCAGCTGGCGCGCCCATCCCGATTATCGAGCAGAGTTGTGTTTTAACAATGCAACTCGGGTCAATCTTGGTGGTCTGAAGCATGCCGAGCGGATATTTCTTGGGCTTGCACTAATGCACAGATATAAAAATCAACACGATGACGACAGGTTTACGCCCCTTATCGAATTGCTTGTTAAAGATGAGATCAAGAATGCCGGAATACTTGGCAAAGCGATGCGCCTTGGGGCTATGATGTGGATCTCTGAAACTTCTCAACGCGCCAAATTAAATTGGGATCCAGAGGCGCCTAAATTGACGCTTAGGCTGACAAAAAGTTCTCAAGGGCTTTTTGGAGAGGCTGCCGCTGCCCGGTTGGACTCTCTTGCCGCTTCTTTGAGATGTAAGTCAGAGTATTTCATAGACGACTGATAAACTTACAAAGTCTCAAAATCTCATAGTATTTTACGATTGTATCACCTACGAAGAAGAGAAAAAATCAAAAGTGTGAAATTTGGAGCCTTCGCCTTTATTTGAGAACTAGCTCAATACTCTCTCTCACCTAATCAAGTATGGACTTTACGTCCGAGGTAACCTCAACATCTCTAACGACACCTACTAAATTAGTATCACAGAAAATATTCACATCTGTTTTGTCTAAATCCTTGAAATTTTAAGCGACATTCAAGTTAAATGTCAGATTTAAATCTCTCGACTCTAGCGTGTTGGGACCTCAAAAAATTATCCTGTCCAAACTCGAAATCCATTATTTTGTCCTTGCCGTGGCTGTTATCATCTAGAGCATGACAGAGTTTTGTCTCAGCACCGCCCTAAAGGACGCAACCTCAAAACCTGACAGAAAATGCAATATAAAGCCACACATCAAAATCAGTATCAACGTTCGCCCAGAACGCATTGCCCTGGGGCGACTAGTTAATCCATCATCCTATTTTTAAGCTGCCGATTTTGCTTTGCGCCGTTGCCGGGCTTTCTGCGCTCCTGTCATAGCCCGCTTGCCACCAGTTTTATGGCCCCCCTCAGATCCATTCCGAGCACCCTTGCGGTCGGACCGCCCCCTGCTATTTGGCTTTTTGCCGCCCAGAGCTTGAATATCTTCCCAAGGCCTGCCAGAGGCAATTGGTATACTGCGCCCCATTGCCTTTTCAATCGCCTTTAATTCACTCATTTCGTCTGGAGCACAAAATGCAACCGCAGCGCCCTCTGCACCCGCACGGGCAGTACGACCAATCCGGTGCACGTAGTTATCACCAACATTTGGCAGATCAAAATTATAAACATGGCGCACCTGAGGGATATCAAGACCACGGGCCGCAACATCAGTTGCTACCAGAATCTTAATTTCGCTTGACCGAAACGACTTAAGCGCCCTCTCTCGTTGTCCCTGAGATTTATTACCGTGTACGGAACCCGCAGAAAACCCAGACTTGTCGAGCGTTTTCATAAGCTTTTCTGCACCATGCTTGGTACGGGAAAAAACTAGGGCAAGTTCATCACGATGTTTATTAAGCAGCTCAATGAGCAATTTTGCTTTTTCGGATTTGGCAATAAAATGGATTGATTGAGTGATTTTATCAGCGGCTTTGCCTGGAGGCGAAACTTCGACTCGCATCGGGTTTTGCAAGTAACTATTTGCCAACTCATTCATTTGTTTTGGCATCGTGGCCGAAAACAGCATGGTCTGACGAGTCTTGGGTAGCATGCCCGCAATCTTGCGAAGACTATGAATAAACCCAAGATCAAGCATTTGATCTGCTTCATCTAAGACCAGAAAAGTGGTTGCGTGCAAGCTAAGAGCGCGGCGATCCAAAAGATCAATCAAACGACCAGGTGTTGCCACTAAAATGTCGATGCCACGTGCTAGACTGCTAATCTGTGGATTGATCGATGCGCCGCCTACAACAAGACCAATTTTTATTGGTGTATTTTGAACAAATCCTTTGAGGTTATCGCTAATTTGTTTAGCCAATTCACGCGTGGGCGCCAGAATTAAACCTCGAACACTCCTGGGTTCAGGCTTCCGGTTAGATGCCATCATCTGCGCGATCAATGGTAGACCAAAGGCTGCCGTCTTCCCTGTTCCGGTTTGTGCCAAGCCCATAACGTCCTTACCGTTGAGCGCGTGCGGAATAGCGTGAGCCTGGATGGGTGTTGGTTCATTAATGTCCATCGCAGCAAGACGCGATACAAGTTTTTTGGGCAAGCCCATAGTTTGAAATAAATTCAAAACAGTCCTTTCATACGCACAGCATAAGCCAATACGCGGATTACATTGGCACGTACGCAATCCTGCATACGGCCTTAAATGGGCGCATCACATCGCTTAGAAAGGCTAAATGCCCAATTAAGTGCTCTGCGCATGTGCCCACGCGTGATTTTGGGAACGTTACGATATTCCGTGATGACCCTATTTTTATTTTTTAATAAGCTTGGGTCTACCAACTGCTCACGCGGCAGGAAACATCGTTGAGGTCAAATGCACCTTTTAAATTCGGATGTCAACACTCACTAGGGCATTAACCAG
>JAQWKM010000111.1 GCA_029247845.1 Paracoccaceae bacterium
TCATCAAAACAAGGCAGATCATCATGCACAAGGCTGCCGCAATGAATTAATTCAAGTGCCGCCGCAGCGGCATCTGTCAGTTGGGGCTTATCATCTCCACAAGCCAACGCCACAGAGGTTAAAATTGTTGGCCGGATGCGAGCACCACCCGGAAAAGTTGCATATTCAAGCGCACGCTTCAATTTTGTTGGCGCTTTGTCTGACGCACCAACACTAACCGCACGGTTCATTGCAGCTTCAATTCGGGCCGCTAAGCCATAATTTCCCAAATTTTCCAAAATATGTACCATAAAGTTGACGATAAACTGTAAATCACACTGGACACTTTGACAGAATGAGTCAACAGTTGAATTATGAACTTGTCTGTAATCAGCACCCGAACAAAAGGAAATGCAATCGTAGTGGGCTCGGGTATTGCCGGGCTTGCGGCAGCCGTGCGACTTGCACATGAAGGCTTTTCAGTCTCTGTACTAGAACAGCATAGCGCGCCGGGTGGTAAAATGCGAAGTATTGCCTCGTCGGCCGGTCCTATTGATGCAGGTCCAACCGTTTTAACAATGCGATCCGTCTTTGAAGATCTTTTTCGCTCAGTTGGCGAACAGCTTGAGGACCATGTAACTTTGGTTCGTCAAAAAATTCTTGCGCGCCATTGGTGGCCCGATGGTAGCACGCTAGATCTTTTTGATGACTATGAGACATCACAGCAGGAGATATATAAATTTGCAGGCCTCGTCGGGTTTAGAGAGTTTCAGAACTTTTTTCAGAAGACCAACCGATTGTTGGAAGCCTTTAACAAGCCAATGATACAGAATTGCGCACCTTCACAGTTTGAAGCCGCAATGGTAGTCGCAAAACAACCAAGCTTGATCAAAGATCTTGCTCCATTACAAAGCCTTGCCAGCTCATTAAAAAGCCATTTTACAGATCCAAGACTATCTCAATTATTTGGCCGATATGCAACCTATGTTGGGGGATCACCCTATTCGTCGCCAGCTCTTTTATCCCTGATCTGGCAAGCAGAGGCAAAAGGCGTCTGGACCGTAAAAGGTGGCATGCACTTTCTGGCGCGCACATTGAAAAAAATTGCCGAAAACAGAGGGGCCCAATTTTCGTTTAACACATTAGTGCATCGCCTATTGGTGACAGATGGCAAAATTTCGGGTGTGCAGCTAGACAATGGGGAAAACTTGCAGGCCGATATAGTTGTGTTTAACGGCGATCCCAGAGCACTTGCTACTGGTAAATTAGGTCCGGAATTCACCAAGGTCGCCACGGAGACAAAAACAGACGAACGCAGCCTATCTGCAAGGGTTTGGAGTTTTGCTGCCGAAGTCCAAGGTTTAGATCTGGTTCATCACAATGTGTTCTTTGCCAATAACCCACGTGAAGAGTTTGATGCCATAAAAGCCGGCCGGATGCCTACCGACCCTACAATCTATGTTTGTGCGCAAGATCGCGGGCTCAATTCTGCTTATCCAAAAAGGGAGAGGTTTGAAATTATTTTGAACGCTGCACCACTGACAACTGCAGAACCGGTAGAAGAGGAATTCGAAAAATGCCAGACGTTAACTATGAAAACTCTGGATCAGTTCGGACTAAAGTTCAGCCCGGCACCCAGCAAGAGCGCTCTGACAACGCCACATCACTTCGCCAATCTATTTCCAGCGTCAGAAGGCTCCCTTTACGGGCAGAGCCCACATCGGATGACAGCGGCATTTCGCAGACCCCAGAGCAAAACGGTGATACCCGGGCTCTATCTCGCAGGCGGAGGCGCGCATCCGGGAGCAGGGATTCCGATGGCAACTCTCTCCGCACGGCACGCGGTCGAGGCGATCTTGAACGACCAAATTTCAACATCGCGGTTCCCCCAAACGGGTACGCATGGTGGTATATCGATGGCATAAATGATGGCGCTGATCGCGCCATATCGATCATTGGCTTTATAGGTTCGGTCTTTTCACCATGGTATCGTTGGTCAGGCCGCCGCAATCCTGAAAATCACGTTTGTATTAATGTCGCCACACATGGTCCAGGTGGTCGTTTTACCATGACGGACAGAGGCCAAAGTGCCTTGCGCCAGTCCGAAGATCTTTTTCAAATTGGCCCCTCTTCGATGAGATGGGACAAAAACCGGCTTGTTATTGAAATCAACGAAATTGGCGCACTGCCAATGGTATCGCGCGTTCGAGGGCAAATTATTGTAACTCCGACGGCAGTGACAGATGTGGAACTTGCCCTCACCGATGACGGCGCACATATCTGGCGCCCATTTGCTCCGACAGCTAAAATAACAGTCGATTTAAACGGTGCAGGATGGCAGTGGGAAGGTCACGGATATTTTGACTCAAACTTTGGTACGCGGGCTCTTGAAGAAGATTTTAGTTATTGGACGTGGGGACGGTATCCCACCAAAGGGGGCAGCACTTGTTTTTACGATGCGACCAGATTGGACGGCAGTGAACTCGCCGCTGCAATGCACTTTGACGACTCTGGCAATGCAAGCCATATTCCCCTGCCACCCAAGGCGCCTTTAAAAAGAAGCCTTTGGACAGTATCACGCGAAACTCGCTCTGACGCTGGATATAGACCCAAGCAAGTCAAAAATATGCTCGATGCTCCATTTTATAGCCGCTCAGCAGTAAAGACGCGTCTGGATGGTGAAGAAACTGTGGGAGTGCATGAAGCCTTAGATTTAGTGCGGTTTCGCAATCCACTTATGAAACCAATGCTGGCAGTCCGCGTCCCTCGTCGGGCCCGATGGGCGTTTTAAGACATTCTTTCCGCCTCTTCTGGATTAAGACGCCACACGGCTAAATTCAATGCGCCAGCAATACTCACCCAAATCACGTAAGGTACAAACAAAACCCCTGCGATAGTATCCACGGCAAAGAAGCAAACCATAGTGGCCGCAACAGACAACCAAAGCGCAACCAATATATAGAACCCATGCTTAATTCTGCGGAGCCCAAAAAATACAGGAGTCCAAAGTGTGTTTAAGGAAATTTGCAAAGCCCAAAATGCCAGTCCAAGGCTCATTTCCGGCCCTATTGCAACTCGTGCCGCCGCGTAAGAGATAAAACAATACAAAGTAAGCCAGACGATTGGGAACACCCAGTCCGGCGGCACCCAAGGCGGTTTGGCAAGACTTTTGTACCACTCCCCAGTTGGAAAAAAGTTTGCCGGCAGACCAGCCGCAATACAGGCAGAGAAGAACACTATGAAAAATAGAATGGTCATAATTAGTTAATTAGGCGCATCTTTTCAGCTAATCAAGCCCATAACTTTTTTGTTATCGTGAGCTTTAAGCTGCGCCATGGCATCAAAAAACTTGTCGCTCCATTCCGGCTGCGCATCTGCTTCAGGAGAAACGGCTGTCACTAAAAAGTCGACTTCTGGTAGTGGCTTTGCATAAACTACTGCGGATTGTGGCATCACCACACCCGAGGCCGTCCGCAAAATTGCCATCCCCATCAAACCAATTTTCCAGCTTTTTGACGTTCGGGCACGGGTCGTAATCGTCTGATAGCTCTGCTCGCGAATGGCACTTCCAATACCAGCATAGATAAAACGGGCCGCAAAAATTCCAGGACGGCAATTTAGTGGCAATTTGGTTATACCCGCCTCTGAGCGCAGATAGAGGCGCTCGCTCTCAACTACAAGGCGCCGTACCATTTGCCTGATTGCTTTGGTAGGTTTGGGGTCAGCGAGAAATTTATCAATATCAAGCCCAGCTTCGTCCATCCATTCAACAGGTAGGTACAGTCTGCCCTCAAGGGCATCCTCCCCCACATCGCGGGCAATATTTGTCAGCTGCATTGCAACTCCAAGATCGCAGGCGCGAGCGATGGCATTGCGGTCGCGAATACCCATTAAGACGCACATCATAACACCGACAGCCGATGCCACTCGCGCAGAATATGATCTAAGTTCTGATAGGGTTTGGTAGCGCCGACCCATTGCATCCCAAGCCAGGCCCTCAAGCAAAGCTTCTGGAAGCGCTTTGGGCATGTTGGTCTCTTTAACCATGGCCGCAAACGCGCGATCTACAGCAGTGTCGAGAGGGCAACCTTCATAGGCTGCATCCATACGCTTTTGCAAAGCCATTACTGCAGGCACTTTGTCTGCCTTTAAATCCACTTCGTCATCGGCCAAACGACAAAACGCATACAGCGCCAATGCGGGGTTTCTGACGTGTGCTGGTAAAACTTTTGAGGCAGCATGAAAGGATAAAGATCCGTGACGGATAGCATCCTCACAATAGGCCATGTCTTTGGCATCAATCATGTGATCTGCTCCAATCTGCTGCTTCTGGGACGAGATGGTTTAACACTTCTGAGGAGGTTACAACGCTTGGAACCCCTGCTCCAGGATGCGTGCCTGCACCAACCAAGAATAAGCCATCAAATTCTTCGCTAGTATTATGAGGTCGAAACCAAGCCGATTGAAATATTCGTGGCTCAAGGGAGAAACCCGCACCATACGGGCTGAGATAGCGCGATTGAAACGTGTCCGGCGTAAAGATTTCAGAAACGCTTAGGTGCTCTGCAAACCCTGGAATTGCTTGCTCTTGCAATACTTTTTCGACTTTTCGACAATAGACCTCGCACTCTTTTGTCCAGTCAATAGGATTGTCTCCCACAAGATTGGGAACCGGGGATAAAGCATAAAATGTATCGTCACCATCTGGTGCTACGCTTGGATCTGTAACTGACGGACGATGCAAATAGATGGACATATCTTCCGCTAATTGCCGTTTTTGAAAAATATCATTTAGCAGCCCTTTATAACGTGGACCATTTAAGATCGTATGATGACCAACATCAGACCATTTATCGGCTGTCCCTTTGGTTCCAAAATACCACACGAAAAGACCCATCGACCATCTCGACTTTTTAAACCGTTTCTCCGTCCAGCGGTTTTTCTTCTGTTTACGCAGCAGGTGATCATAGGTGAACCCAGGGTCCGCATTTGAGATAACAAGATCCGCCGGCAACACATGTCCCGCCTTAGTTTTAACGCCGCGCACCTGACGATCACGGATCATTATTTCATCAACTTCTTCATTCAATCGAACGGTTCCACCTTGATCTTCGATCACGTTTCCCATCGCATCGGCAAGCGCTTGAACACCACCCATCGCATAGTGAACACCAAACACTTTTTCCAGATAAGCCACCAAGATATACATCGAGGTCACATGAACCGGGTCTCCACCAATGAATAGAGGATGAAACGAAAGTGCCATGCGCAATTTTTCATCCTTAACTCTTTTAGCAGCATGGGCATAAACAGAACGATCCGCACGTAATTTAACAAACCCCGGGAGTTCTTTAATCAGATCCCAAAGTTTATTCATAGGTCGGCGGCCCATACCTTCAAATCCAAACTTGTACCGAGCTTCGCTATCTTTTAAAAACTTTTTGTAACCTTCCAAATCACTGGGGAACATGCGCGTTATCTCGGCCAGCATGTCCTCTTCTTTAGGGTGCAGTTGAAACTTGGTACCATCCGTCCACCTAATTTCATAGAATGGATCAATCGGACGAAGATCGACATCAGTATCAAAATCACGACCGCAATCTGTCCAAAGCTCGCGAAAAACTTTCGGTACAGTAATAATCGTAGGACCAAGATCAAAGCGGTGCCCCGCTTTAGAAATAGATGATGCACGCCCACCCAGACGATCAAGCCTATCGACTACACTTACGCGATATCCCTTGGCCCCTAAACGCATTGCTGCACTGAGGCCACCTATACCGGCACCAATCACGACTGCATGCGGAGCGTTGCGATTTTCGGCCATAAGGGCCACTTTTTTATCCTGATGTGTCATTATTTATGTACACTATAACCGTCTAGTTTAATTTACAACTGTTTCTTGATGTGCTTTGATAGCCCAACTAGTTGAAACCTCTTGTGCCAGAAAGGAGTTGTTATTCAGATTGTTACGATAAGTTTTTTTAGGTTTGACGCGCTTGCGGCGCGCCTTTGGGCGCTTACAATGATGGGTATCGCCCGAGTCGAAATGCGCCGTGTCCCCAATCTAAATTTCTGGAAATTATGCGGATCGGGAACTGGTGAAGGGTTTACTCCACGGCCAAACACAGCCGTTTACGCCATATTATGTGTATGGCCAGACTTAGAAACAGCTGAAAAGCAACTGAAAACAAGCAAAATTTTTGACCAGTATCGCAAAAAATCAAACGAGAACTGGACAATCTTTCTAGGCCCTTCATCTGTGCGTGGGGAATGGGCTGGCAAAAAACCGTTTGACGGCGACCACAATTTGGACGACGGACCGATTGCAGCATTGACCCGCGCCACCATTAAGCCATCTGTCGCTCTGCGATTCTGGAAACACGTGCCCGCGATTAGTAACGTGATTGGAAAAAATAATGATGTCATTTTTAAGATTGGAATAGGAGAAGTGCCCTTTTTCCATCAGATCACATTCTCAATTTGGCCAGACGTGAATACTATGGCTGAATTTGCGCGCAGAGATGGCCCCCATGCGCGCGCTATTCAATCAGTGCGCGAAGGCCTTTGGTTCAAGGAAGAGCTTTACGCGCGATTTAAAGTGATCGACACTAAGGGCACCTGGAACGGCAATAATCCCTTAAGTAACAGAGAGTATAAATGACGAAGAACTTTCCCTTTTCCGCCATTGTCGGTCAAGAACAGATGAAAATGGCTATGATCCTAACAGCGATTGATCCGACAATTGGAGGCGTGCTTGTTTTTGGCGATCGTGGCACTGGAAAATCAACAGCCGTTCGCGCATTGGCAGCTTTATTGCCAGAAATACCAGTTATTGCCCAATGCCCCGTTAACTCAGAATTTGAAAAAGACATTCCAAGCTGGGCCGAGATCAAAGAAAAAGAAACGATAATGCGAGAGACGCCTGTGGTCGACCTTCCGCTTGGCGTTTCCGAAGATCGCGTGACAGGAGCGCTCGACATAGAACGCGCCCTGACCAAGGGCGAAAAAGCATTCCAACCAGGATTACTGGCACGCGCCAATCGCGGTTATCTTTATATCGACGAGGTCAACCTGCTGGAAGATCATATCGTTGACTTGTTACTCGATGTTGCTCAATCGGGGGAGAATCTCGTTGAGCGTGAAGGACTTTCCATCAGACATGCGGCAAGATTTGTTCTGGTCGGTTCGGGAAACCCTGAAGAGGGCGAACTAAGACCGCAGCTTTTAGATCGCTTTGGGCTTTCGGTAGAAGTAAAATCTCCAAACAATATCGATGACAGGGTGGCGGTTATTGAAAGACGGGATAGCTTTGATCACAGCCCGGATGGCTTTATTGAGGAATGGTTGCCAGAAGAGATAAAAATCCGCGATGCAATCATCGCAGCCCGCACAACGCTTAAATCTGTGTCATCGGGCACTGACATCTTGCGAGACTGTGCCAACCTTTGCATCACGCTTGGGGCCGATGGTTTGCGGGGTGAACTGACACTTTTAAGGGCAGGGCGGGCATTGGCTGCATTCCAAGGAGCACAAGCTCTGGAGCGATCTCATTTGAAAGAAATTGCACCACTGGCCCTGTCGCATCGGCTGCGCCGCGATCCACTAGATGAGGCCGGTTCAGGAGCACGTGTTGAACGCGTTGTAGCAGATGTTCTGAAATGAATTCAGGTAGCGAAATATGGGTTCAGGTAATCGCTGCCTTGCATCTTTTGAAAACAGACCCTGCCGGACTTAAAGGAGCCGTGTTCCGCGTCCGGACAGGGCCAGTGCGTGATAGTCTTGCCAAAGAAATAAGAAAGCTCGCCGGACCAGTCACACGATTGCATCCAAATATGAGCGACGAGCAACTATTTGGCGGTATCGATGTAGTTGCAACTCTTCAAAGTGGCGACCTTAAAGCGACAAAAGGGCTGTTTGATCGGCATGGTTGGTTTGAGTTAACCATGGCCGAACGATGTGGCCTGCATACTGCTGCGCGCATATCTCAGGCGCTTGATCAAAGGCAAATTTGCTCTTTGATTGTTTTCGATGAAGGTATTGATGATGAAAAATTGCCAGACAGTTTGAAAGAGCGACTAGCGTTTTATTTTGACCTGTCCGAATTGGCCTACTCTGACACAGATTTCCCAGAAATTGAAACACTCTCAGAAAAAAGCCAGCCTTTTACAACTAGTCAAACAGACATTCAAACTTTGGTCCTCTTAGCAAATGAATTTGGTATTTCATCAGCAAGAGCGCCTCAGCTTGCTCTTGCTGCCGCCAAAGCCAACGCGATGGCAAACGGCCGGCAAGAGTTGAGTGCCGAAGATTTGGAAATAGCTGTCGAACTCGTCTATCCTAGCCGCGCAACTCAAATACCTCAGAAACCAACCCCGGAAGAACCAACCCCAGAACAAGAAACGCAGCCAGAGCAAAATCAGGATCAAGAGACCTCTGATCAGGATGGCAATGATGACATTGAACTGCCCAACGAGCTTCTGGTCGATGCGATCCGCGCCTTACTGCCAGACAATTTTCTTGAACGCTTAAACGCTGCAAGCCCGCGAATTACTACAAGCGGGGTCGGATTTGGGTTGCAAACCAAAAGCAAAACGCGCGGCCGTCCACGACCGCCACGCCCTGACCGCATAAACGGGCAAAATAGAATTGACATCGTATCAACGCTCCGCTCAGCGGCCCCATTACAAACGATCCGCAAACAAAACAACTGCGATGCACGAGCTGTCGTCATCTATCCCAATGACATCCACGTCAAACAGTATGAAACGCGCTCTGAGCGCGTTGTGATCTTTGCCGTTGACGCCTCTGGCTCTGCAGCTCTTGCCCGCCTCTCTGAGGCCAAAGGGGCCGTAGAGCTTTTGCTTGCCCAAGCCTACGCACGGAGGGATTTTGTTGCGCTTATCGCATTTCGAAATGTTGATGCGGAACTTCTATTACCTCCAACACGATCTCTCGTCCAAACCAAACGGCGTCTTGCCGAACTACCCGGAGGAGGTGGTACGCCCATGGCAAACGGGTTACGCGCCGCGGGCGAACTTGCAATTAAGTCAGCCTCACAAGGGAAAACGCCTTTGATCGTTGTCCTGACAGATGGTCGTGCAAATATTACACTCGACGGCATGCCCAACAGGGCTGTGGCTCTCGAACAATCTGGGAATATCGGCAGATGGATATCCAGCCTTGGGTTTAAATCAGTCGTGCTGGATATGGGTAACAGATCGAACCCAGCACTTGCAAAAGTGGCGAGAGATATGAACAGCCTCTACTTTCCGTTGCCACGCGCAGACGCCCTTCGTATCAGCAAAACTATAGAGGCTGAGCTTGATAGGTAATGGATTGGGAAACGTATAAAACAGACTGGCCAAATAGTGCATGGTCCAATTTTGTAAGTGCGGGCAAGCACCGTTGGCATGTACAAATCAAAGGAACTGGGCGCTGCATTCTTTTGCTACATGGGACTGGCGCATCAGTGCATAGCTGGTCCAGTCTTTTTGACCATCTGAGCCAAGATTTTAAAGTGGTGGCCATCGATCTTCCCGGGCATGGATTTACCAAGCTTGGAACCAAGCAAAGAAGTAGCCTGACCCATATGTCAGCTGATATTGTTGCTCTTTGCAATCAGGAAGGCATTAAACCAGATTATATAATTGGTCATTCCGCCGGAACCGCAGTCGCGCTAGAGATGTCTAAGACACTGACTTTAAGAGGGGTCATTGGCCTTAATTCTGCTCTCAGTAAATTTGGTGGCATTGCGAGCTGGGCGTTTCCCATGCTGGCGAAAGTTATTGCCCTCAATCCTTTGATACCAGGTTATCTCGCCAGTCTAGGAAGTAATCCACACAGGGTGAAGAAGCTGCTCAACTACACGGGGTCGCGTTTGAGTGAGGCGCAATTAAACTTCTATAAGGCATTATTTAAGGACAAATCTCATGTAGAAGGCGCACTTTTGATGATGTCTCAGTGGAACCTTGATCGGCTGCTGCTTCGGCTTTCCGAATTAAGCACAGCGACCTTGCTTATAGCTGGCGAAAAGGATAGGACCGTTCCGCCCCAAATTGCCTCACAAATGGCGCACACGCTCCCAAACGGAGAATTTCGAATACTTGCAGGTCTAGGACATTTAGCGCACGAAGAAGACCCTGAGCAGATTCTAGACATCATCACTGCTTTTACAATAAAAAAAGAAACGCTGCGGCAAAGCAAAAATGAGCACAAAAATGGTTTTAAATAGTTAGCAGAGACGTATGATAATAGTTAAGTTCTTTACTTGCGTAAACTAAACAAGAAATAAGCTTACAATCAGGGTGATCAAAACTAACCCAATCATCCGGGTGTCACAGGCATGGTGGGGTGCCAATCCAGATCGCAAATCTAATAATCATTCCAGCGGAAAAGTACTTTACCTCTGGACATTTTTTTAGAGACAATTCTTTAACGAAGCGTCTCAAAAAATCCTGTCAAAATTTCTAGGTTAATCTCTTAGGATATTGGCACACTACTTTTTAAAGGGCATTATTTACCCTACAGCTTATTTTAGATATTTGAGTTAAGTTCCATTTAGGTCATTCAGATTTGTAATATCCAATAGTATCACCATCTGTCGTGACGCCTAATCCGTTCAAAAGCCTATTAACATAATTGAAATAGCCAATGATTTGGTTTGCTTCCAAAATCTCTCCATCGCTTATTCCCGCTGACTTCAACAAATCGACGTCAGTTTTTGTAATATTGCCAGGTCTTAGAGTTAACTTTTCCGCATAATTGAGTATTGCAAGTTCTGATCCATCAAATACGTCTTGGGGTGCTTGTAATTTTAGCGCCACCTCAATCCGATCAGATTTCACTTCATCCGCGATAAGATGACGTGCATTAGACCAATGATTGGAATAAGAATATAGGCAATTATTAAGGGTTGAGACATAAGAACTAATGACTTCCTGGAACCACTTTGGAATTGTATTTTCATCATCGTGCAGACAAGCACGATACAAGACCACATGCCCGTTCATGGTGCTGGGTCTTAAAGAATGTACGCGCATCACATTATCTACAGTGCCATGAGGCGTGCGTGCAAAATCAAGTGCTTTCATTAAATTTTCGTCAGCATCTTTATCCGAAATCATCGTGATCCAAGCAGTCATGCGTTCCTCCTTCTTTACCTCGATATATCGGGTATATTTTTAGGACTTATTTAACAAGAAATTAAAGTGCATGGTACATACAATTTAGCTGACTGTTAAAAAATCGAAGATATTCACGCGTGACGTCTTTAGTTAACTATTAATTTTCGTTTTCTGAAAAACATTCTCCAACTATCAAATTAACCTTTTTAATATTTTTTTACAAACTTAAGGGGCTTTTGCTCGTTATACTGGCTCCGTCAAACATGAAATCAAATGTTGTTCAAAGGGAACTCTTATTTTCCCTTTCAATATGGCAATTTTCTTTCAGTGCGACATAAATATTGTTAGAGTCATATAATATCATTTGATATACTCCTAAAGCGCCCTGACCTCACTCAAAATGCGAGGTAAATTCAATTTATTCTCATCAGCACAGGCCATTGCACTTTCATAACCAGCATCGGCATGACGCATAACACCTGTGGCAGGATCATTCCATAACACCCTTCCAATGCGACGGGCAGCATCCTTAGTGCCATCGGCACAAATGACCATTCCCGAATGCTGACTGAAGCCCATGCCGACGCCCCCTCCGTGATGAAGC
>JAQWKM010000128.1 GCA_029247845.1 Paracoccaceae bacterium
ACAGTTGGCCCAATCAATTCAAGTTCTTCAACGGTGTCTAAATGGAAATTTACCCGTGTCCAGGTTTCTTCGATATCGCCACTGATAAGGTCTGAGGCTTCTAAAAGCCCGCCTTCGCCCGAGCCGCCCTGATAGGCCACAGAGGGACTTGCTTTGGGCATATGTTGCAGCATGATACCCCCTGCGCGCCAATGTTCTGCAACGCCCGGTTCAGTTGCTTTTCCAAAGCTAAGTGAAAATCTAGTTGGCAGCTGTTCTGACTGTGCAAAATAAGCTTCTGCGCTCGCTGACAGGGAAACGGGCGCAAGCGGTGTAATTCCTTGGTAGGGCTGCATGCCCTTACCTTGATCAATCATGATCGCAAAATATCCTTCACCAACTTGTTTGATGGGCTCTTCATCGGTTAATCGATCTTTGTCATAGCTGGCATAGGCACGGATTTGGGCGGGTTTTCCCTCTTCTGTCGGTCCATAATAATCAGTTGCGATCATTCTGACCGCGCCTTTTGATTGAATCTGTAGCGAGAGTTTCCAACGCAGCTTGACCGTTTGTCCGATCAGCGCCGTTAATAGGGTCATCTCCGCAACCAGGGCTTCGACCACCGGCGGGTAGTTATGCTGCTTAAGGACACCTCCCAGTACACCGTCCAAACGCGCGACCCGACCTCGGATATCGGATTTGTCGAGTTGGAAAGGTAAGACTGTGTCATCCCATTCTAGTTGGGCAGAGTGCAACATTTAGATTCCTTTAACTATCAGGCTGTGCCATACCCTGTCTTAAAACGCTGGGCAAGAGACGTACAGTGAGAAGGGTTTTGTGATGAAACGGTTTGGTGAAAGTGTCAGAGGTGATATTAAATATGTGCGCCGGCCAGGGGTTTATGCAATTTTGCCGATCAACGGGAACCTTTTGTTGACCCATCAAATAGCGCCTGTCCCGGAATTTCAATTGCCCGGAGGTGGAATTGATCTGGGCGAACATCCTATCGCCGCCCTACACAGAGAAGTGATGGAAGAAACGGGATGGAAAATTGCCAGACCGCGAAGGCTTGGAGCGTTTCGCCGTTTTGTCTTCATGCCCGAATACGACCTTTGGGCAGAAAAGGTTTGTACGGTTTTTCTGGCGCATCCTGTTCTCAGACTTTGTGATCCAACCGAAAAAGGGCACAGTGATCATGTGGTTCCATTAGCTCTTGCAAGCGATCTTGTGGTCAACCCTGGCGACAGCAGCTTTGTTAGTAAGTTTATGCAAAAGATGGTAAATTAGGCGCGTCGCTCAAGTGAAACGTCGAAAATATCATCGGGAAACATGTCTGAACCGCTGAAGCTTTGAAATTCGTGAAGCAGATGGTCAAAAAAGGTCGAACCCTTTGCTGATCTTAACTGTTGCATCAGCTTACAAAGCTCTGCTTAACCCAGAATTTTGGCTGATTGATTAAATGTCTCGGTGATGCCTTCTGGAAGGATCAACAGATGATCCCCGGGTTCAAGTACTTTTGTAAATTCGCCATAAGTCGCATTTTGAATAAGGTCTACCGGAAGCCTGCCTAAACCTTTTTGATGAATACTGCTATCGAGACGTTGAATAGTAGGGTTGGGATGACCTACTTGTGCCCAACGTAATTTCATCTGGGGGATCAAAAGCCTTCTGTGACACTAGGTTTTCCTTTTAAACACGGTTTTTGGTTTATGCCTGATAACCTTTCTGTGCGCGTAATTCCTCAATTTAAAAATTCTAAAATCTTACAGTTAAAGTTTAGATTTAGGAATTTTGGGTCATGTTGAAACAGTGTGTAACGGAGACATCAATGATTGACTGGAAAAGACTATCTGAATTGCGCGACGAAGTTGGCGTAGATGATTTCAACGAGATAATCGCTTTATTTCTTGAAGAGGTTGACGGGGTTATTGACTTGTTTCGCGGTGGACAAGGTTTTGAAGAATTGGATACACATCTTCATTTCTTAAAAGGCAGTGCTCGCCATATTGGCTTTTGTGAATTTGAAGCGCTTTGCCAACTTGGAGAAATTTTACTGTCTCAAAGTCGCCAAGACCAGATTGATATCACCGAACTAATTTCAGGCTATGAAGAAACCCGACAAGCGTTTCTGGCGCAGACATCTCAAATTTTTGTCATTTAGACGACAAACTGCGCCATGATCTCATCATTGGTAATGTCAGAGTAAGTAAAGCCTGACGCATCCAACCGGTTGAAGAAGCTTTCGAACTGGTCTGCCGATTTTGTTTCTAGACCGATCAGGATCGAACCAAAGTTACGAGCTGATTTTTTAAGGTATTCAAAGCGTGTGATATCGTCATCAGGCCCAAGCAAATTCAAAAATTCTTTAAGCGCGCCGGGTCGCTGTGGCATTCTAAGGATCAGGTATTTTTTCCGGCCCGCAAAGCGCTGGGCGCGTTCTTTCACTTCCGGCAGTCGTTCAAAATCAAAATTACCACCCGATGACACACAGACCACTTTGCGTCCCGCAATAGAGCGGCCAAGATCCTTTAATGCATCAAGCGCCAAAGCTCCAGCAGGCTCAAGTACAATGCCCTCAACGTTGAGCATATCAAGCATTGTTAAGCAAATGCGATCTTCTGGAATCCTCAAAACGTTGGCCAGCCCTATATCTTTGAGGTGCGCAAAGTTTATTTGTCCAATCTGCCCAACCGCAGCGCCATCAGCGAATGTATCAACATGATCAATCATAACAGGTTTACCGGCAATGAGTGCCGCCCAAAGGCAGGCGCCGCCCATTGGCTCGACAAGTGTGAATTGGGAGCGATTTTCAAAATAGCTGATCATTCCCGAAGACAATCCACCCCCACCCACAGGCAGAATGATTTGGTCCGGTGCGCCACCAAGCTGCTTTTCAATTTCGACAGCAACAGAGGCCTGTCCTTCTATCACATCGCCATTGTCAAATGGTGAAAGGAAATGCGCCGAATTCTGAGCGTTATAGTCTTGGGCCGCGCGCAAACAATCATCAAAATAATCGCCTGTTAGCTCAATCTTGACGTTCTCGCCACCAAACATTTTGGTCTTTTGAATTTTTTGCTGGGGCGTTGTGACGGGCATAAAAATTGTGCCCATAACGTCAAAGTGGCGGCACATATAGGCCACGCCTTGAGCATGATTTCCAGCACTTGCACAGACAAAGTGCTTTTGGTTTGCCACTTTACGCATCGCATTAAATGCCCCGCGCAACTTGTAAGAGCGCACTGGTGACAAATCTTCGCGCTTTAGCCATATATCCGCATCATACATCGCGGACAAATGTGCATTTTGTTGCAGTGGGGTTTCGGTGAAAACACCCCGCATCTCAGCTTCAGCTGCACGGGCAAGGGTCTGAAAATCAGTCATATCTACGGTGTGGCCCAAGGCAGACTGTAAGGCAAGAGCAGATTGATCAAACTAAGGCGCGTTCTTCGACATGATATCCTAAGATCGTGGTCATTATACTGGAATTAATCAGGATTATGCGTCAGTTGGGCCGTTTACCAAGGGCGCAGGCTGGTAATACCGCAATGAGACGAAGGTAAAATGTATAACATGTCACTGACCATAGGATCACCAAAACAATTAATGCTAGAAACACGATGCTTCCTAAGCTTTGGCTCTTAATGAACCACACAAGCGAGATCATAATTATTCCGAACGGAACTCTACTCAGAAGAAGAAATAGTACCAAGAGAAGGGATTTCCAAAAATAAGTAAGCATGTGTTTGCTGTGAAACCTTGGGATGTCTTCGTTGATGATAAACTGATGCTAGGGGGTTGCGATCCACAAAGATGTGACCAATGAGGTCACTAGATTGATGGTGAGCGCAAAAAAGTAGCTGTCAACAAATATCTGATCCTCTTCAGAGATATCAAGAATTAAATGCTTGGAACACACTGGAAGGCAAGCAAGACTACTGAGATCCTCAGTACAATCGGAAAATTTCCAAAGATTTGAACAATTGAGTGTTTGAGTAACCTGAATTCTTGCATAGAATATATAAGTTGATAGCCTTAAATATCGTCAGGTGTTTATTGAAAGTGCTATTTTGGGTTCAGTGCATTGCGCTTGCCCATCATTTCAAAAACCGTTATCGCTGCAGGACATTTGTAAATATGAGGATGTTATGACTGCGCCGAAAAAAGTTGTTCTCGCCTATTCTGGTGGTCTTGATACTTCGATCATTCTGAAATGGTTGCAAACCGAATACGGTTGTGAAGTTGTTACGTTTACGGCTGACCTTGGTCAGGGAGAAGAACTTGACCTGGCTCGCAAAAAGGCTAAAATTTTGGGGATTGCGCCCAACAATATCTATATTGAAGATTTGCGCGAGGAGTTCGTGCGCGATTTTGTATTTCCGATGTTTCGCGCCAACGCACTTTATGAAGGGCTCTATCTGCTGGGCACATCTATTGCCCGTCCGCTAATCTCAAAGCGTTTGGTTGAGATTGCGGCGTTAACTGGTGCTGATGCGGTGGCCCATGGCGCGACTGGCAAAGGCAATGACCAAGTGCGCTTTGAACTCGCCGCATATGCCCTGAACCCCGATATCAAAGTGATTGCCCCATGGCGCGAATGGGATCTTTTAAGCCGGACCAAGCTAATGGCATTTGCCGAAGAAAACCAAATTCCCATTGCAACTGATAAGCGAGGCGAAGCGCCCTTTAGCGTTGATGCGAACTTACTGCACACCTCATCTGAGGGTAAAGTTCTTGAGGATCCCGCTGTTGAGGCGCCCGAATACGTTTATCAGCGTACCGTCAGCCCCGAAGTTGCCCCCGATAAGGCCGAATTCATCGAGATTGGATTTGAACGTGGTGATGCTGTTTCAATCAACGGTGAGGCCATGTCGCCTGCAATCATTCTAACCCGCCTGAACGAGCTGGGCGGCAAACACGGCATTGGTCGGCTTGATCTGGTTGAGGGGCGGTTTGTGGGCATGAAATCGCGTGGCATTTATGAAACCCCGGGTGGTACTATCCTGCTGGAAGCGCATCGTGGGATTGAGCAGATCACTCTTGACCGTGGCGCGGCGCATCTAAAAGATGAGCTAATGCCCAAATATGCCGAGCTGATCTATAACGGTTTTTGGTATTCGCCCGAGCGCGAAATGCTGCAGGCGCTGATCGATGCCTCACAAGAACATGTGATTGGCACAGTGCGGCTTAAGCTTTACAAAGGGTCAACGCGCACTGTCAGCCGCTGGTCTGAGCATAGCCTCTATTCAGAGGCGCATGTCACGTTTGAGGACGATGCAGGTGCTTACGATCAAACTGATGCGGCGGGCTTTATACAGCTGAACGCTCTGCGATTGAAACTATTGGCGGCGCGCAAACGACGATTGGGCTAAACTCTTTCACCAATCGTACCACCCCTCTAAATCCTCAACACAACCATTAGTTGACTAGACGCTCCTTTTGGGGCGCTATGGAATACTGAAATTGTAAGAGATCCGGCAGAAAATATTGCTTGCTTTAGACTTTTAGGTGCAGGTAATTAAATGATTTTTCCCGTTAAGGTCGCAATTAAGCGATGATATCGGTTGAAAATGCAGTGAAAGCTTGGATGGAGATATGAAATTTACTAATTCTACGGTCGAATTAATTGCTGTTTAAAACTGTGATCGCGTAAACAAAAAACCCCGCTTGTGGCGGGGATTCTCAAACACTTTATTGGTAGGTTCTATCCACTATTGCCTGGTTTTAACCCTGGCGCGCTTTGAAGCGCGGTTGTGTCTTGTTTATCACGTATACTCTACCTTTACGACGCACGACGCGGCAGTCGCGGTGACGCTGCTTGAGCGAGCGGAGCGAATTCTTGACTTTCATAGCCTTCTCCTTCAATCGCGGCGCGTCTTTGCGCCATTTATGGTTGCCCGTGGTGGGTGGCCATTTTCTGGTGGGCGGTACTGGGATCGAACCAGTGACCCCTACGATGTCAACGTAGTGCTCTACCGCTGAGCTAACCGCCCGGTTTGATGATAGAAGCCAAAAAAAATGACGCACCTCTGTGACCGGTCTATAAAAGGTAGACGCCAGAGGATCAAGGGCTTTTGCTTATCTAAATTTTTCTGTATCTTAACAGCTATGAAGAACTTGTCGCATGATCATATTGCCTATGAAATTCGAGATCCGGAGGTGCTTTTGTCACCTGTGGTCTTCTCCTCACCCCATAGTGGGCGCGACTATAGTAAAGCATTTTTGAAATCATCGGTTTTGGATAGCCGAGAAATACGCAGTTCAGAAGATGCATATGTGGATAAACTTATTGACTTTATTATAGAAATTGGCGCTCCTTTATTGCTAGCTAAAGCGCCGAGAGCTTATGTTGATATGAACAGATCGAGCGATGAGCTCGACCCTGATTTGATTGAGGGTGTGAGAAACCGTGGCCAAAACCCACGAGTTAATTCGGGGCTTGGCGTTATTCCGCGGGTCGTGTCGAATTCGAGGTCTATTTACCGAGGAAAATTAACCCGTGCAGAAGCTGATTTGCGAATCAATAATTATTGGCGGCCTTATCATTTGGCTCTTAGCCAGCTTTTAGCCCGCGCAGAACAGCAGTTTGGGTACTCGTTGCTTGTCGATATGCATTCGATGCCCCACGAGGCGATTGCTTATCTGGGTAGATTGCAACGGTGCGCGCAGATAGTCCTAGGGGATCGTTTTGGCACATCTGCCGATTTGGCTCTAGTTGAAATTGTCGAAACAGCACTGGCGGAAAGTGGTCTTTGCGTAAGCCGCAACGTCCCTTTTGCAGGGGCTTACATTACGCAGAATTATGGGCGCCCTGGACAATCAAGACATGTAGTCCAGATTGAAATTGATCGTTCCTTATATCTTGATGAAGGATCTGTGGAACTCTCTGAAGACTTTCATGATTTTAGAAAACAAATTGGCACTGCGCTAAGTAAGATTGTCCAATATACACGGAATGAAGCAGCTCTGGCAGCAGAATGACCTCGTCAAGTCGTTATTACCGAAGGGCGCGACCTTTGATAATTGCTCCAGACCCAAATTTTTCTTTGATAGCATCGCTGGCACGTTCTGCTTTGCCTCTTTGTTGAGCTTTCGCATCCAACATATCATAAGATCGCTCAGCATCTGTTTCTGGGCAGAGATTGGACAATCCCGCACCCAATAGCCGGTAGTCGGTATTGAGATCTCGTTGGTCAAACATGTCGCGCAGTGCTT
>JAQWKM010000131.1 GCA_029247845.1 Paracoccaceae bacterium
TTTTGGCCCACAAGGTTTCGCGTTTTTGCAAAAGTTTCTCTCAACCAATGTGGAATTACTACATAGCCTAGACGAACCGCTGAGCAAAGCGATTTTGAAAACGTACCTACGTAAAGAACGCGCCCATATCTGTCTAAAGCGCTGAGAGCTGGTAGTGGTCGCCCCCGATAGCGGAATTCGCTGTCATAATCGTCTTCGATGATCCATGCCTCGCTGTCGAAGGCATATTTAAGAAGCGCTAACCGCCGCCGCAAAGACATAGTAATACCAAGCGGATGTTGGTGTGAAGGCGTAGTGAAAATAAGCTTAGGTTTCGCGTAGCGCGCAATAGCATGGTTTAAATCTAAACCTTCTTTATCGATCTGAATTGAGGCAATATTTGCCCCGAACATGGACATAATATCACGCCCTGCGATATGGCCTGGATTTTCATACCAAACCGTATCATTCACGTTAAGCAAGACAAGTGAGATCAAGACGAAGGCCTGCTGTGCGCCCGATGTGATCATAATTTGCTCATGATCAACTTGCATTCCCCGTGAATCTGCAAGGTGAGAGGCAATAGACTTTCTTAAATTTTCAGATCCATAAAAATCACCATAGCTTAAATTGCGACGATTATCTTGGCTAAGTGCCCCGGCCAAATATTTATTCCACCGCTTGATCGGAAATTTATCCAAAGCGGGCACTCCAGGCCGAAACGCTATGGTTGAGCCAAAGCGGGTGCTGGCTTTCGAGTTATTGATCTTTACGGCGATTTCTGAAAATTTTTGTGAATGTGAATTTGGCTCTGCCTTATCCAATTTCGGACGAAGAGGCTTTTCGAGGATTAAGCCTTCTGAAACAAAGGTGCCTGAACCGGTTTTTGCCTCAGCATAGCCCTCTGAAATCAAATGTTCATAAACGGTTTTTACCGTTATGCGTGAAACACCCAGCTCCTCAGAAAATTCGCGGGTTGAAGGAAGTTTTTGCCTAGAAGGCAATGTGCCATCCAAGATTAATTGTCTGAGAAAATTTTCAAGTTGGCGATAAATCGGCGTAGTTGAGCCTCTATCGATTGGTATAGTGGCTAATAAAGCGCCGTTTGCTGATTTTACCATGATATTTTTCCTATTGGGTATAAAACTTCCTATAAATTGGGCCTGTTCGCAAGTACCAATTTTGGACTACTAACTAGAAACAACAAATGACTGGCGAGAATAAATCCCAGGATAATTAAACAGGCAGAAAAAAATTCAAACTTAGAAAGGCAGGTTCAACTTGGTAATTAGTGCAAGACTGTTTGGGCGAACAAAAGAACTTGAGACGCAAGTAGATACGTTTTTTGATCAACTTTCCGAAGCCGCCGTTATCTACCGCTTGGCCGTCAGAGGGTATTTAAGAGAAGGCATCACCGAGGAATTCGCGGCACGTTTAGAAGATGTCTGTGATAAAGAAGCCGAAGCAGATAAATTACGACGTGGGATTAAACTGTCGCTTTATTCGAACCTCTTGATACCGGATTCGCGTGGTGATGTTTTGGGTTTGATCGAAACGGCCGACGAAATCCTTTCTCTTTTCAAAAGCTCTCTTTGGGCATTAGACGTGGAAAACCCAGATATCCATGAAGACCTAACTGCTGGATATCGACGTTTAACAAATATGGTTGTTAAATCAGTGGATGAATTGGCTGCAGGTTGCCGAGTGTTCTTTAGATCACCGCATTTGGTTTCCAGCTACAATGCCAAGGTGACGCTCTACGAAAAAGAAGCAGATAAGATTAGCACTGGTTTGAAGAAACAAATCTTTTCGGCAGAATTTGCTCTTGCCGAGAAAATACAACTGAGAGAATTTGTAGATCGTATTGATGCAATCGCGGATCAGGCCGAAGATGTGGCTGATCGTTTGACGATTTATGCGATTAAGAGACAAAATTGATGCTGTTTGACCCCATTGTTCTATTATTTCTGTCAAGCGGTTTGTTTCTGGGTTGGGCGTTGGGCGCAAATGATGCGGCGAATGTGTTTGGGACAGCTGTTGGTACCAAAATGCTTAGTTGGCGATCGGCAGCTATAATCTGTTCTCTGTTTGTTGTGCTGGGTGCGGTGATTTCTGGCGCAGGGACTACGCATACTCTTGGAAAGCTGGGGGCTATTTCTGCCTTGCCTGGTGCCTTTATGACGGCTCTTTCGGCCGCACTTGCGGTCTTTTCGATGACCCGAGCCGGCCTGCCTGTGTCAACGTCACAAGCCATTGTAGGCGCCATTGTAGGGTGGAACTTTTTTTCGAATAACCCGACTGATAGTGTAGTTCTAACGAAGATCCTTAGCACTTGGGTTATTTGCCCCCTACTGTCAGGTATTATCGCGATCATTCTTATAAGATTGTTTAAGTTCTTTGCGAAACGCATTTCGATTCATATGGTTTTTTCGGATGCTTATAAACGCATTGCGTTGATCCTTGCAGGGGCTTTGGGCGCATATTCTTTGGGTGCAAATAATATCGCAAATGTGGTTGGCGTTTTCATTCCTGCACAACCGATACCACCACTGGCCATTGGAACATTTGTTTTTAGCTCGATGCAGCAGCTTTTGCTGTTGGGTGGTTTTGCCATTGCACTTGGCGTGTTCACCTATTCGAAGAAAGTTATGATGACCGTTGGTGATCAACTTGGAAACTTGTCCGCAACGGCTGCGCTTATTGCGGTTATTTCGCATTCAGTCGTTTTGTTTATATTTGCATCACGTGGTTTGGAAGCATGGCTGTCCAATATGGGCTTGCCAACGATACCTTTGGTGCCAGTGTCTAGCTCTCAGGCTTTAGTTGGCGCAGTGGTTGGAATTTCCATTCTGCAGGGTTTATCAGCCATTAGGTGGGTGGTTCTAGGAAGAATTATTTTTGGTTGGATTATAACACCTATTCTGGCCTGTCTGATTTGTTTTATGGGTCTTTTCTTTCTTAGAAACGTTTTTGGCTTGGTCGTGATCTAGCGTGATTATACTCTCATTATTGGGCTTATTAAATTTTTCATAATGGGCCTATTTGACGTATCCACCCTTGTGTTTATTAATCTTAGATTTCTGCCGTGTTGCAGCCCTGCAGGTGGATTGGAAAAAATTTACATAGTAGGTGGAGTGAAAATCTATGGATTTAGAATCGTATCCTTATCCTCGTGGGCTTGAGTTATTAAGCCGATGGCAGGCCGAAGATGCGGCTGCGAAGGAAGAGCTCAAGGCTGTGTTCGACGCCGCAATAGCGGGGTCTTTTGATCAGAATTTTTCCATCCTAGCGCCTATTGATGAAGTACATGTGACAGCATCTGTGCATATGTTGGCGCTTGCGATTTTGAATGATGTTTATGGCATTCAATCCGATGACTATTATAAAACAGATCCGTACCGATATGTCCGCGCCAATTTAACTGTCTCACGTCTACTAGGCGTTAATAAGTTATATATCACATGGGCGCTTTACGCATTTTCCTGCGAAGTTTTGGGGCAGAAAATGATGTATCCCGATAAGTTTCCGCCTGGGTCTGATCCTGATCACACTTTGATCAATAAACAAAATTGTTTCGAGTTGGCAAAGCCAAATTTTAGCTCTGGTATTCCCAAAATAATAGACGACATTTTGCGTGTAACCGAAGAGATGACGGGGATGGACCCACTTCTGCAAATTTCCGCACCCTACAGTCTGGCTGCTGATATATACGGCCAAGAGCCACTTTTAGCTGATGTTTTACACGATCCTGATCATGTAAATAAGTTACTAGATCATTTGTGTGACCAAGTCTTGGTACCCTGGATTGAGCATCATTTTTCTGTTTTCCCTAACGGCTGGGTTGAGCTGTCTGATGCATCAGGCTCACCGTTTTTTATAGGACCTGAGAATTGCAAGACAATGTCTATCCGATCCATTCAGCGCATGGATAATGGAAATCTGTGGGGGGGGCGCGTTTTTGATTGTAACTATCGCGGTGATTTTGCAGCCAATGTTAAAAGTAAACCGCGTAGTTCACAGCGGCAGAGCCGAAAGCAAGTTACTACACCAAAGGTTGATTTAAACGAGTTAACAGATATAAAATTTAGTGTTTGCCAGAAGTTTATGATGCGCCTAGAAGCTGATAAAGTAGATGTGTCTTTTTACCGAGATCAAGCTTTGGCGCGGAACATTCCGCTTACGACTGGGATTGGCTCCTGTGAAGTTGATAGGAATAGCATACATGATCTTGAAACTACAAAAGTAGAATTAACGGCAGCGGCAGCAGCATATGTTGCTGCCATTAAAGAGGTTTGCGAAAGCATTGAACTGCCTTCAGATAACTTTGTGAAAGAACCTTGGCCAAGTCATCTTTATTTTGAGGATTTAAATGGTGAAACAGAATTTGATCTTGTTCGCCTTATAATAGGTGAGGTTTTTGACTGTCCTAAATTTATTAGGGCTTTGAGTTGACGGGAGTCTCACCCAATGTATCCGCCAGTGATTGATAACAATCCCAATCAAACTAATAGTAATGTCAAAAGTTCCTCACGGCTTAAATGCAACAGCGTGGAGCAAGGCTTCCAAAAGTGCAAGATCATGATCTTAGTTGTTGAAAATGTTTCCTTAACGACAGTCGCTTCAATTATGGATCCATTCCTTTATACAAATAAGATTTTGAGGTGCGATCGGTTTGATCTTGAACTTGTTTCCTTGTTGGAGGATCCCCCGCTTACAACGTCGCGGGTTAGGATAGAGTGTGATAAATCGTCCAAACAGGTGCTTGCCCATGGTGATATAAAAAACCGACCCGATTTTGTTATGCTTGCATGCGGTCAAGAGATCGATAAATCGTCACAAAAAGCGCTGCAAGCATTTCTTAGAAAACTTGCTGCAACTTCAGTGCCTTTTGTGGCCTTAGGCGCTGCCAATGCCTATGCCGTGACAATAGGTTTGATTAGGGCGGATAAATGCGTAGCGCATTGGGAAACCATCGGGCTTCTTCGCGAAAACTTTCCAGCCATCGATTTTTTGAATGTTTTGTTTGAAACGTCTGAACGGGGCACAAGCTGTGCAGGAGAATTGGCAGCTCTTGATTTTGCAATCAGTTTTATAGAACGCCATTGTGGCTCAAGTATCGCACAAAAAATCGGCAGTCATTTATTGCTGCAAAGCCGGCGTAGCGGCAATGCAGTGCAACTGTTGAATGGCAGCGCCATGCTTTGCGAGAATGGCTTGATAAAAAAAGCGATTGCAATGATGCTTGACCATATAGAGCGTCCTATCAGCATAGTTGAAATATGTGATGTTCTTAAAATATCAACACGGCAGCTAGAACGTATTTTTGCAAGATACGGGTTTGAATCGCCCAGCCAATATTATAAGAAATTGCGTTTAGAGCGTGCTCGACAGTTGTTGGAGCAATCAGAGTTGTCTTTGACAGAGGCGGGTCTGGTTTGCGGTTTTAAAAGCCTGAATAATTTTTCGAAAAGCTTTAAAAAATTATTCGGCGTTTCGCCGCGTGATTTCCGAACGCCGCTCGGCCCTTTAAGAAGTTTTAGGAAAAGTAAATTCTAACTTAAACGGCTTAAGCATGATCCGTCAGATTCTTACAAAATAATGATCGGCCGCTTTTTCTCTTAAAAGCGTTTCTCTACAGACGTCTGAAAACTTTTCGATCAGCTTTGTCGGAATTGAGCGGTTGGTAATGGCAAGCCCATATTGCGCCAGTGGCACGTCGTCAGCCAGCGGAATGTAGGCCAGCCCTGTCCCGTTATAGGCCCTGTCTGTGACCGGTCGCATGATCATAATGGCATAGCCCTCGCCTGCTCCTACTAAACTGCGCGCCAGCTCGTATGATTTTGTTTGATGTCTGACTTTGGGGCGTAGATTGTGTTGGGAGAAACAAGATAAAAAATACTGTTGGGTCAGTGGCAGGTTCAGGGCTATCATATCTTTTTCAACCAGCTCTTTTAACTCGATTGATGTTTTTGATGCTAAAGGATCATCTCGTGCAATCAGCACATATGGTTTTTCTTCAGTTAATGTTTCAAATTCAATCGATGGATTAGGAAACATGTTATAGGTGAGAGCGACATCAATAGTTCCCTGCACTAATAACGTGTTTAACTCATCCAAATCTGCTTCATGAACTTGTAACGAAATATCAAGTCCACGGCTTTGTAGCGCTTGTAAAATTATAGGAATTATAAAAGCAGCAGTGGGAGTAAAACACCCAAGTTGAATTGTCCCATTGGAATTCTTACTAAAGTTTTTAGCTAAATCTTCAAATTCTTCTGCGCTTTCGATGAGCCGTTTTGCTTGTGCGATAAACCGTCGTCCTGCGGAAGTGAGAACCAACTTATTCGGACGGTCTCGTAAAAATATTTTTAGGCCATATTCATGTTCAACCTTTTGAATGGCATTACTCAGCGCTGGCTGTGAAATTGCTATTTTTTCTGAAGCAGCTTGCACGCCTCCATGGTGGGCAACGGCAACGGTGTAACTGAGCTGTCTATAGGGAATCAATATACAAAAACCTTATATTAAATTACTATTTTTATTACTTTACAAATAATAAGAAGAATTGCAACTTTAGAGCACTTGCGGAAACAGCATGGAAAAATAAACTGATGGAATAACCTCATTATAGTAGCTTAGCCTTTAAAAAATAGCTTGAAAGACGCCGAGGCTAAGTAAAAAAGGGACACTAGTGGCCGGTATAGCATTCAGTGGAGTGATAGAATCTTATGGTGGTCAGCCCGCTATAAATGGGGTTGATTTAAGTGTTAATGATGGCGAGTTCCTACATCATTGGAGAGTATGAGGATATGACCGATCTTTAGGAAGAGCTGAAAGAACTGCTTCTGAAGTGATCCAATCCTTTAAATCAATAAGATCTCCAGGCATAAACAAGCTCGGTGATCGCTGCCAAATAGGGTTACAAGGCTTTAACCATGACAACAAATATCGGAATTGAAGGTCGGCGTGACAGGGCGGTTGCCAAAGCGATAGCTTATTCTTCCACATTTATTGCTGAAAAAGCAGAAAATGCGGAAATTTGGGATGTTGAAGGTAACCGCTATATAGATTTTTGCGGCGGCATTGGATGCCAGAATGTTGGGCACCGTCATCAGAAAGTTGTCTCAGCCATAAAGCATCAGTTAGACAGCCTGACGCATACATGCTTTCAAGTAACGCCTTATGAAAGTTATATAGAATTAGCAGAACGGCTTAATGCCCTTTATCCAGGCGATTTTGAGAAAAAATCAATGTTCTTTTCGGCCGGCGGGGAGGCCGTTGAGAATGCCATAAAGGTGGCGAGGTATCATACCAGACGGCCGGCTTTGATTACCTTTACAAACGGGTACCATGGGCGATCTTATATGGGCATGGCCCTTAGTGCAAGAATGGTACCTTTTAAACAGGGCTTTGGGCCGTTCCCAGGCGAAATTTTTCGCTTGCCCTTTCCAGATGCGTTTCGCGGAATAACCCTCGAGGATACAAAGCAGGCTTTTGAAACATTGTTCAGAAGTGACTGCCCACCAGATCAGATTGCTGCTATATTTATCGAGCCGGTTCAAGGGGAAGGCGGATATAACATCGCTTCTGGCAGTTTTCTCGCTTATCTGCGTGAACTGTGCGATACGCATGGCATTGTTTTAGTCGCAGATGAAATTCAGTCGGGGATCGGGCGCACCGGCAAAATGTTTGCCTTTGAGCATTTCGGGGTTACGGCCGATCTAACTTGCGTTGGCAAAAGTATTGGTGGAGGCTTGCCGATTTCCGGGATAGTGGGCAAAGCCGCTATTATTGATACAGTTCCCCCAGGCGGACTGGGGGGCACCTTCGGCGGAAACCCTATGGCCTGCGCTGCGGCGTTGGCGGTGCTTGACGTGATCAAGGAAGAAGGCCTGTTGGAAAAAGGCTTGCAAATGGGCAAATTGATCGATGCCCGCTTGCAAAAAATGATGCTTAAAAATTCTTTGCAATGTATTGGGGATGTCCGCGGGCTCGGGTGTATGAATGCGATCGAGCTGGTGACGGATCGTGCCAGCTGCAACCCCGACGGAGAGTTGGCCGCCAAAGTAGCTCAAATTGCGCTGGAAAAAGGTCTTATTTTGGTCACGGCGGGCCCAACACGCAATGTGATACGTATTCTGGTACCGCTCTCAGCGCAGCTTTCGCTTGTGGAAGAAGGATTGGATATCCTTGAAGCTTGCATAGAAGAGGCATCAGCGTGACGCCCGTTTGTAGGCCAAGAAGATTGATGGGAAGTTCCTCATGAAAATTAAAGCGGCCATTCTCAGAACCATCACGGCACAAAGACCATTTAGCGTCAGTAAGCCATTAAGCATAGAGGAGGTAAACTTAGATCCACCAAAACGTGGGGAAGTTCTTATCAAGATTAAGGCTGTTGGTCTATGCCATTCTGATCTTGTTGCAATCACTGGGGAGCGCGCCAAACCGATGCCTATTGTAATCGGGCATGAGGCGGCGGGAATCGTAGAAGAAATAGGGCAGGATGTACAAGGGTTTGCAATTGGAGATCATGTGGTGCCGTCTTACGTGGCCAGTTGCGGACGCTGTGAAATGTGCAGTGTCGGCCGGCCAGCTCTTTGCGAACCCGCAACACTTTCCAATGCAAAAGCTGTTCTAAAAGATGGGACAACGCGGTTGTGGCAGGGCACTACCCCTATTCATCACCATTCGGGAGTTGCAGGCTTTGCTGAATATTCTGTTCTGCCCGAAGAAGCTTTGGTCACGATAGACAAGTCTATTCCGTTTCAACATGCAGCGCTTTTCGGCTGTAGCGTAGTGACTGGCGTGGGTTCGGTGATCAACAGTGCCGAAGCAAAACCCGGCCAGTTTATCGCAGTAGTTGGGCTTGGAGGTGTTGGCCTCAGCGCTGTTCTGGCCGCTTTGGCGATTGGGGCTGGACAGGTTCTGGCGCTCGACTTAAGCCAAGAAAAGCTGCAATTTGCCAAAGAACTTGGTGTGCATCATGCGTTGAACGCTGTGGATGAACGGCTTGTGGAAAAGGTGATGAGTTTAACCGGAGGTGGCGTGCATTGCGCCATCGAAACTGCGGGATCAGGTCAAGCTTTGCAGACCGCTTATAACATAACGCGGCGGGGGGGGACCACAGTAGCGGCAGGCATGCCCAGCGCTGAAACGACGATAAATTTATCGCATTTGAAAATCACGGCGGAAGAGCGCTGTATTAAAGGCTCTTACATGGGCAGTTGCGTAGCAAAGCGAGATATTCCACGCTATCTAAACATGTTTCAAAATGGTATCTTGCCAGTGAATAAATTGATGTCACGCTCTATTGGCTTTGA
>JAQWKM010000142.1 GCA_029247845.1 Paracoccaceae bacterium
TCCGGCTCTACCGCGCTTGCGTCATGGCTTAAGTGCTGGGGAAAAACTATCAGAAGCGCTCCACGAAAAATGGAAAAGAAAAACTAAAACAGTTATATATGAGGCTTTTGGAATGTCAGAATGTTCGACATTTGTGTCTGCATCTCCGCAGGCTCCAGCCGATCTAAATACCATTGGAAGACCGCAGGGGGGGCGCCGAGTAGCAATTGTTGCTAAGGACGGATCGCATGCACCAGTTGAGCTGGGTGAGACAGGTATCATTGCGATTGATCGATCTGATCAAGGGTTGATGTTGGGCTATGTTAACAGTGAAATAGATAATACAGACAACACGCGATCTAGCTGGTTTTTGACAGGTGATCTTGGAAAAATGAGTGGAAATGGATCAATCACCTATCTGGGACGGGATGATGATGTCATAACGGCAGGTGGTTATCGCGTGTCGCCAGTGGAAGTTGAGGCTCAACTCCAGTCCCACCCTGATATTGTCTCTATTGCCGTCAGCCAAGTTGAGGTGAAACAGGATACTTGGGTAATTGCGGCTTTCTACACGGCCCAGATCGAGATCGAAACAGACGTCTTAAAGTCGTTTGCCGAGAACCATCTTGCCAGATATAAACAACCACGCCTCTATGTCTATTGTAAGGCGTTGCCAACAGGTCCGAACGGAAAAATACTACGTAGATCACTCTTTTTACCCAAAGGAATACGCGATGATCAGGCTTGATATTTTCTCTGATCCAATTTGTCCTTGGTGTTTTATTGGGAAGAAGAACTTGGACGATGCATTAGTACGCGCGCCTGCTAACACCTTTGATATTAAATGGCATCCGTTTCAACTGAACCCGGATATGCCGAGCGAGGGTATGGATCGCCGCGCATATCTAGAGGATAAATTTGGCGGTAAAGAAGGCGCTGTAAAAGCATACATGCCTGTTGTACAACATATGGAAAATTCTGGGCTGTCGATAAACTTTGAAGCCATAAAGCGCACGCCAAACACGTTGAATGCGCATCGTTTGATACATTGGGCAGAAGTTGAAGGTGTTCAAACCAAATTGGTACAGGCTCTATTCGTAGCTTATTTTGAAAAAGGACGGGATCTGGGCAATAGTGATGTACTTGTGGATGTGGCGAATAGTGTAAGCTTGGATCGCAAAACGATCGAGCGGATGCTGAAGACGAATGCCGATTTAAAAGATATAAAAAAGCGGGATGCCTCTGGTCGTCAAATGGGTTTGACTGGTGTTCCCGCATTTATTGTTGGGGGTAAACACGTAGTCCAGGGCGCTCAAGGTCCAGACTTTTGGAACCGCGTAATAAATGACATTACAGAGCAGTTGGTTCAGTAGGATATTTCTTGATCATGCGTGAGAAAAAAAACCCAACTTTGGAACTCATTGCATTATTGGCAATAATGGTTGGAATAGTGGCATTTTCAATTGATAGTATGCTGCCCGGAATTCCTGCAATCGCAAATGAACTAAGCCCACAAGCACCTAAGAAAGCGCAAGAAGTTCTTGTATTTTTTATTCTAGGGATGGGCCTTGGAACATTTTGTGTCGGCCCAATTTCAGATTCTATTGGGCGTCGCCCAGTCATTATATTTGGACTTTTCCTATATATTACAATGGCTTTAATAGCCTTTCTATCAAGCTCTTTAGAGGTTTTATTATTGGCGCGGTTTTTTCAGGGGCTCGGTGCGGCCGCCCCAAGAATCGTGACACAGGCAATCATTCGAGATGTTTATTCAGGACGAAAAATGGCTCAGATTTTGTCTTTAGTCATGATTATTTTTACTTTAGTGCCAGCGATTGCCCCTTTCTTGGGTGATCAAATCATTAAATCATTTGGCTGGCGCGGTGTTTTTCTAGCATTTGCTGCATTTGGATTGATATTACTTTTCTGGTTCAATATTAGGCTTGGTGAAACGCTTCTCAAAGAACGTCAACGCATTTTTCTGTTTGGACAAATCTGGCCCTCACTGTTGGAAATGTATAGAAACCCACAGGTCCGTTATTCTATATGTATACAGACCTTTTGCTACGGGACATTATTTTCAAGTCTAATCCTAATCCAACCAATTTTTGACCTCAATTTCCAAAGAGGGGCAAATTTTCCCTTGTGGTTTGCGTTGATTGCATTTTTGGGAGCAATTGCCAGTATATTGAATGCAAGACTGGTGATGACCTTTGGTATGCGGTCTATGGTACTGTATTCCCTGATGGTACAAGTTGTTTTATCGAGTGCGGTCACAGCTTATTTTGGGAGCATGCCCCAAACCGACAAAACCGCATTTGTTTTATATTTCACATGGCAAAGCATGATCTTTTTTCAGGCTGGTCTGACTTTAGGGAATTTGAGTGCGTTGGCGATGGAACCAATGGGTCATATTGCCGGCTTTACGGCAAGTGTATCGAGCGGAATCGCAACAGTCTTGGCTGCTTCATTGGCAATGGGCGTAAATGTCCTATTTGATGGTACACCATTTTCTTTGATAGCTTATAATCTTGTATTGGCGTTGATTGCGCTAGGCTTCACGTTGGTAATGATCCGATCAGGACGACGTTTGCAGGAATTTAAACGCAACGCGTAAAAAATAGAACTGATCTTAGCATTGGTGTTATCAAATATACAGAAGTTCTTGGATAGTAATTTATTCCAACCCGTCTGATTTTATTCAAAGGCCTAAGAAAAAAATTGCGCAGCCAATATCGTCTTGTTGACGTGGTCGGTATATCGATAGCGTCCATTTGTAAGATGCATAGCGAATGGTTAGTCCACCCTTTTTCCGCGCTTGGAGGCTCTGTTGGACTATCATGCAATACTGTTTATCAACCTGTTAAAGTACTTAAAGAACATGGACCTATCACAAATAGCTCTGCAATTGTCGATCTTGATTAGTTTGGCCTGACATTACTCGTACTTATCCAAATGGGAATTTCCTACCATGACGTTGAATGGTGGAAAACTATCTTGGACAGTTGAGACATTTCCGTAAATTAATTCAGTATACCGAATGTAGTTGGACTTAGACTATCTGATAATGCCAAGGGTGGTTAATAAGACAAACTATGATCGCCTGTATCAATAGTTTATCGAGCGATTTCCTATTAGCGATATCTCCGTAAATTTTCTGATGAAGGGTCTAAAACAAATGACCGAACTGCTTATTTTACTCAATTAAAATAAAAAAGAGGGAGCACGCTCCCTCTAGTTTCGCCGTTCAGGCTCATCATTTTTACCGCTCAATTTATTTTTTGCCTGCGGCCTGAACTTCGTCAGGGGCGAGCGCACCCACCCCGTGTCTCTTATTAGCTACATCCGGATGTTGATCCGCATGTATTACATTTCATGCAAGTTCCATTTCTTACGAGTGTGTAATTCCCACATTCTCCACAAGGATCCCCTTCATAACCTTGCATCTTGGCTTTAGATCTTAAGTCCATTGAGGTGCTTATCGCCGCGGTTGAAGTCTCAGTGACCATCGTTGCGACACCTGCAGTTGTTGTCCGTGCTTTTAGGTCAAACCCAAGGTCCCCTTCGCTACGTCCATTTTGTAACGCAACCAGTTCTTGTGGAAGACGCTTACGTAGATAGCCTGAAGAACTAATTTGCTTAAGCACTTCCAGAGACTTAGAAGCACTTTCTTCACTAATCTCCTTAACATTCCTAACGCCCTCTTCCTGACCACGACCAAGATCGTCAAACGCTGCGCCCTCAGGTTTAACGTGGGCAAGATCTGTACGATCGAGATAGCTGACCGCTAATTCGCGGAAGATGTAATCAAGAATAGAAGTTGCATTCTTGATACTGTCGTTTCCTTGAACCATACCAGCCGGTTCAAATTTAGTGAACGTAAAAGCATCAACAAACTCCTCCAGTGGAACACCGTACTGCAAGCCTACGGACACTGCTATGGCGAAATTGTTCATCATCGCCCTGAAGCCAGCACCTTCTTTGTGCATATCGATGAAAATTTCGCCGAGGTTGCCGTCCGAGTACTCACCTGTACGCAGATAAACCTTGTGACCACCGACCACTGCTTTCTGGGTATAGCCCTTCCGCCGTTCTGGCATTTTTTCGCGGTGCGAGCGAACGATCTCTTTGATAATCACTTTTTCAACAAGTTTTTCCGCCAAAACAGCTACTTTTTCTGGAACACTGCCTGTTTCCAGAGTTTCTGCTGCCTCGTCGTCATCCTCGATCAATGCGGCCGCCAGTGGCTGTGAAAGTTTTGATCCGTCTCTGTAGAGTGCATTCGCCTTCACGCCCAAAGCCCAGCTGAGTTCATAAGCTTTCTGACAGTCTTCGATCGTAGCATCATTTGGCATATTAATAGTTTTTGAGATCGCACCCGAAATAAACGATTGCGCCGCAGCCATCATGTAGATGTGGCTATTCACGCTGAGATAACGCTTGCCTTTTTTACCACAAGGGTTGGCGCAATCAAATATATGATAATGTTCATCCTTCAGGTGAGGCGACCCTTCAAGGGTCATCGTGCCACAGACGTGATCATTAGCCAGATCGATGTCTGATTTGGTAAACCCAAGATGGCGCAAAAGGTCAAAGGATGGGTCATTTAGTTTGGCTTCGGGAATACCCAGCACTTTAGTGCAAAAATCAGCGCCTAAAGTCCATTGGTTAAACACAAACCGTATATCAAAGGCCGTCGCCAGAGCTGCTTCTATTTTCTCAATTTCTGCTGGGCCAAATCCGTGACCAATTAGGCTCGTATGGTTGATACCAGGAGCATTACCCAAGCTACCATGACCTACCGCATATGATATAATATCTTCAATTTTAGCAATGCCGTAGCCAAGTTTTTTAAGAGAGCCGGGAACAGACTGGTTAATAATCTTAAAATATCCACCGCCAGCCAATTTTTTGAATTTAACTAGGGCGAAGTCTGGCTCAATACCTGTGGTATCACAGTCCATGACAAGCCCGATTGTGCCAGTCGGCGCAATCACTGATGTTTGAGCGTTGCGGTATCCATACTTTTGGCCGAGTGCGAGTGCTTCGTCCCAGCTTGTTTGTGCCAGTTGAACCAAATCATGATCAGGACAATTTTCTAGATCAAGAGGAAGCGGTTTGATAGCCAAGTCTTCGTAACCGTCTGAATTGCCAAACGCGGCGTTACGGTGGTTGCGAATTACGCGCAGCATGTGCTTTGCGTTCTTATCATACCCAGGAAATGCGCCCAGCTCCGATGCGATCTCGGCGCTGGTTGCATACGAAGCACCTGTCATGATCGCAGTCAGCACTCCGCACATAGCACGACCTTCATCGCTGTCATATCCAAACCCCATATTCATTAATAGCCCGCCAATGTTGGCATACCCAAGACCTAGAGTCCGGAAGTCGTAAGACCTTTGAGCTATTTCTTTGGAAGGGAACTGAGCCATCATAACTGAAATTTCAAGAGTAGCTGTCCACAAACGCGTCGCATGTGTATACTCATCAGCTTGGAATTTGCCCTCTTTGAGAAAGGTTAAAAGATTTATAGAGGCAAGATTACAGGCAGTATCATCCAAGAACATATATTCAGAACAAGGATTCGAACCGCGTATCTGACCATCCTCGGGGCATGTATGCCAAGCGTTCACTGTGTCGTGGTACTGAATACCCGGATCAGCACAAGCCCATGCCGCATGACCAATGTCTTGCCATAGCTTACGGGCTGAGAGTGTTTTAGAAACCGAGCCATCTGTACGGCGCAGTAGGTTCCAATCCTTGTCGGTTTCGACAGCTTTTAAAAATTCGTCTGTTACCCGGATCGAGTTGTTTGAGTTTTGTCCGGAAACAGAAGCATATGCCTCACTGTCCCAATCCGTGTCGTAGGTCGGGAATGCAATGCTAGTGTAGCCCTGCTTTGCATAGTCTAAGACCCGCTTTACATAGGTTTCGGGGATTGACATCCTTTTGGCCGAACGAATGGCCAATTTTAGCGCATCATTCTCGGTTGGATCGACGGCATCCTCTAATGAACCATCCCAAGCACGAATAGCTGCAAAGATCTCGTTCAGCTTTGCTTCATGCATTTTACTGCCAGCGACGATACTCGCAACTTTTTGCTCTTCCTTGACTTTCCAATTGATGAATTCTTCAACATCGGGGTGATCTGCATCGCAAATCACCATCTTCGCAGCACGACGTGTTGTGCCACCGGACTTTATCGCCCCTGCTGCGCGATCGCCAATTTTAAGAAAGCCCATGAGGCCAGACGATTTACCACCACCGGATAGTGATTCTCCATTTCCGCGTAGCGAGCTAAAGTTTGTTCCCGTTCCCGATCCGTATTTGAACAACCGGGCTTCGCGAACCCACAGGTCCATGATGCCCCCCTCATTGACCAAGTCATCACTGACGGATTGAATGAAGCACGCGTGCGGTTGTGGATGCTCATAAGCTGTTTTGGATTTAACCAGTTTACCACTTTTAAAGTCTACGTAGAAATGCCCTTGGCTCGGTCCGTCTATGCCGTAGGCCCAGTGCAAGCCCGTATTAAACCACTGAGGACTGTTTGGTGCGGCGCGCTGTGTGGCCAGCATATAACGCATCTCATCAAAGTACGCGCGTACATCCTCTTCATTGGTGAAATAGCCACCTTTCCAGCCCCAATAAGCCCACGCACCAGCCAGACGATCAAAAACTTGCTTGGATGACGTTTCGCCAACAATCTCTGTGTCCTCATCAGCAGCTTCAGACCGCCATAAAAATTCCGGTACGCCTTTTTCACGCCTTTTTCGAAGTTTCACCGGCACTCCCGCCTTACGGAAATATTTTTGGGCGATAATGTCGCTGGCCACTTGTGACCAAGTGGATGGCACTTCAACGTTCTCCAATTGGAAAACAATTGTTCCATCCGGGTTTCTAATTTCGCTAAAAGTCGTCACGAATTCTAGGTCCGCGTACGCATCCTGTCCTGCTTTCGTGAATTTCCGATCTATCTTCATTCGTCCTGCCTTATTTTATTCTTCGCGCCAGTTTCCGGGGATGTACCCTTTTAAATGAAATTAAATACACACAGCGCCTTGGTGCTCGACATGTCGTAGTCTTTCCGTCACACCGCGTTGTAGCTGTGCCTACCAAATGTTGTGATTTTAAATTTCGCTCATACAACCTGACGTATGCTGATGCCGCTGGTCAAGGCTATTTTTTTCCAAAAAGCGTAAAAATAGTCTTGACCTTGAGAAACACGTGCTGTCGAGCAATTGGAAATCGTTGAATTGTTTTTTTTGACGCATTTTTAGGAATTCGAAATCCGAAGAAAGCGTATAGTTCATGAAGGTTTAGACGTGTTCATTGATATAATACTTGGTGAAAAAACCGACTCACATCCAAAATCTCGCTGATCTTTAACTGTGACATATAATTCGTATTCCCAAAGACAAAGCACTACAGGTAGTGGTGTAAAGGTTATACAGAACTACAGCTAGTGGTAAAAAGCTTGATCCTTTGGGGTAGAATCATAGAGCGATCAAACGTTGTTATGACCAAATGTGTAAGAATCAAATGAGAAAAGTAAGCCCCGCTAAAATGGCATATTCAAGAGTAAAGCTGAGCCTTGGGCTACCTACTTTGGCTCAATTCAGCATCACTATAATTTGGGTTAGTCTTCTGACCATTACTCTCAATTGAAATTTAAACGTAAAAATGAGTTCATTTTTCACTGATCTATTAATGTGATAGTGATCAGTTTTTGCTTTGATTTTTAATAATTTCAGGCGTTAAATAAAAAGTGCAAAACGTCTCCATCTTTCACCTGGTAAGCCTTGCCTTCAACTCGCATTTTTCCAGCTTCTTTCGCACCCTGTTCGCCATTCAATTCGACATAATCAACAAAAGCAATAGTTTCAGCCCGGATAAACCCGCGCTCAAAGTCACCGTGGATCACACCAGCAGCCTGAGGCGCGAGCGTGCCTTTACTGATTGTCCAAGCGCGCGTTTCTTTCGGACCGACGGTAAAGTAAGTCTCGAGCTCCAACAGCCCGTATCCCGCCCGGATCAATCGATCAAGCCCAGCTTCACTCAGACCCATTTCAGTCAAAAACATCTCTGCTTCCTCTGGATCAAGCTGGCTAATCTCTTCCTCGATTTGGGCGCTGATTATGACAGTACCTGCTTCCTGTTCTTTTGCCATAGCGTTAACTTTGGTTGAATATTCATTTCCGTTCACTGCTTCGGTTTCACCGATATTGCAGACAAATAAAATTGGCTTGGTTGTTAACAGCTGAAGTGATTTCCACACCTTTGCATCCTCTGCATCTACGATAACGGTTCTTGCGGGCTGGCCGTCTTCTAGAACTGCAAGGGCCTCTTTTAACAAGCGTTCCTGTTTAATTGCTTCTTTTTCGCCACCGCGTACTTTGCGTGACAACCCCTGAAGTCTTTTCTCAATGCTGCTTATATCAGCCAACATGAGTTCGGTTTCGATCGTTTCGGCATCCGAGACAGGATCTATGCGACCGTTAACGTGCGTAATATCATTATCTTGAAAACAACGTAAAACATGGGCAATCGCATCAACTTCGCGTATATTTGCAAGGAACTGATTTCCCAGACCTTCGCCCTTTGACGCGCCTTTGACCAAACCTGCAATATCAACAAATGTCATGCGGGTTGGAATAACTTGTTTTGAGGCTGCAATTTCTGACAGGGCCGTCAGTCTCTTGTCAGGGACAGCGACTTCGCCAATATTTGGCTCGATCGTACAAAAGGGGAAATTCTCGGCCTGCGCAGCAGCGGTTTTTGTCAATGCATTAAAGAGTGTCGACTTACCCACATTGGGAAGCCCAACAATGCCCATTTTAAAACCCATTTCTCTGCTCCTTTGAGTGTCTGCAGGCAGGTTCTAGTCATTAGGCGACCGCGAGACAAGATCATTCATGATTTGCAGTGCGACAGATGCAATGTTAATTGCAAACACCCATTGATTTCTACCATTGTTTTGGGCAAGTCATAATTGACTTACGAAAAGGACTATACATGACAAGGATCGATCAAACCTTTCAAAAGCTAGCTAGTGAGAGCAAGAAAGCTTTTGTTGCTTACGTGATGGCGGGAGACCCCAGTCCTGAAATTTCTGCAGAACTGGTACGTGGCTTTCCCAGTGCGGGGGTCGACATTATTGAGCTTGGTTTGCCGTTCACCGATCCGATGGCCGATGGGCTTACTATCCAACGCGCTGGACAGCGGGCATTAGCAGCTGGGATGACTTTGAACAAAACATTGGACATGGCACGTAGCTTTCGCGAGATCGACCAGGAAACGCCGATCGTCCTCATGGGTTATTACAATCCTATTTACAGCTACGGCGTAAAAAGATTCTTAGCAGAGGCAAAAGACGCGGGCATTGATGGTTTAATCATTGTCGACCTCCCACCAGAAGAGGATGACGAGCTTTGCATTCCCGCCCAAGTGGCCGGATTAAACTTCATCCGTCTTGCAACTCCTACGACTGATGAAATACGTTTGCCGACTGTTCTAACCAACACATCTGGTTTTGTGTATTACGTATCTATAATGGGGATCACAGGATCAGGAGAAGCCCAATCCGGTGACGTGGGCCCAGAAGTGGCGCGCATCAAAGCTGGTACAGATCTGCCAGTTGTGGTCGGATTTGGCATAAATACCCCAGAGGCGGCAAAAAAAATTGCATCCATTGCAGATGGAGCAGTCGTTGGATCAGCTATTATTGAAGAATTTAACAGAGGGAAGTCGGTTGCGCAAGTGCTAGAGTTTGTCGCCACCTTGGCCAAAGGAGTACATGACGCCTAAGGCGCGCTAGTACCCTTTTGGACAGTAGACTTTTAATAGAGGATGGTACGAAGATCTTTGTCTGATAACGTTCAAATTGATAAAAAATCCTAAATCAACTAGGCGAGGCCAAAATGTCAATCATCACCAATATAGACGACCTCAAAAAAATCTATCGCCGCCGCGTTCCTAAGATGTTTTTTGATTATGCAGAATCTGGTAGTTGGACAGAGCAAACATTCAGAGAAAATGTGTCTGATTTTGCTGAATTACGGCTTAGGCAAAGAGTTGCTGTAGATATGAGTGAGCGTCAAACTCGTGGGCAAATGATAGGTCAAACCTTTGCTATGCCTGTCGCATTGGCCCCGGTAGGATTGACTGGGCTGCAATCTGCGGACGGTGAAATCAAAGCGGCGCGCGCAGCAGAGCAATTTGGCGTCCCTTATACATTGTCGACGATGTCCATTTGCTCGATCGAAGATGTATCAGCCAAAACTGAAAAACCGTTTTGGTTTCAACTCTACGTGATGAAAGACGAAGATTACATGTCCCGTCTAATGGCGCGAGCGAAAGAGGCTAAATGTTCGGCTCTTGTTATTACGCTAGACCTGCAAGTTTTGGGGCAACGTCACAAAGACATCAAAAATGGTTTATCCGCACCACCTAAACTTACCCCCAAAACGCTTCTGAACCTATCAACAAAATGGGGTTGGGGTATGGAAATGCTGAGGACCAAGCGGAAGAACTTTGGCAATGTGGTCGGACATGCCAAAGGCGTTTCTGATACGACCAGTCTGAGTTCTTGGACAGCAGAACAATTCGATCCAAAACTTGACTGGGACAAGATTAAAGCCCTTAGAAAGAAATGGGACGGCAAAGTCATTCTTAAAGGTATTTTGGACGTCGAAGACGCCAGGCTTGCGCTGAATGTTGGAGCCGATGCAATTATCGTATCAAATCACGGTGGTCGCCAACTCGATGGGGCGCAAAGTTCAATTCGCGCGCTGCCTTCGATCGTTGATGCAGTTGGAGATAAGATCGAGGTTCATATGGATGGTGGTATAAGATCCGGTCAAGATGTTCTAAAGGCCTTAGCCCTTGGTGCAAAGGGCACATATATTGGCCGTTCCTACATTTATGGACTGGGCGCTATGGGCCAAAAAGGCGTCCGTCTGTCTTTAGATATTATACAAAAGGAGCTTGAAACGACGATGGCGCTTTGTGGACATCGCTCTTTAGACCAACTTTCAAGAGATACGTTGAGGATACCGGCCAATTTTAGTGGTGATTGGACTTGATTTATGCGCTTTAATCACTGGACAGAGGTGCCTTTGCCTCTCAAAAATAAACCCTTTTAAAAATTTATAAATTGGGCTATCAGGCAGCCTTGACGTGGAGCTACAGCCTTGGAGGAGTTCCGCACTTGTATTTATGGAGAATAAAATGGCTGAAGAGACCCCAAATCTTGAAGCAATGGAACGTACGGGGACAGGCAAGGGCGCCGCTCGTCAGGTACGCCGTGACGGTATGGTGCCAGGTGTCGTGTACGGAGGTGGTTCAGATCCACTCCCAATCCAGATACCGCATAATGTTCTTTTGAAAAAATTGCGTGCAGGTCGTTTCTTGTCGACGCTGTTCAACTTGAAAGTTGAAGGTCATGACGACGTGCGCGTCATTTGTCGCGATGTACAGCGTGATGTGGTAAAAGACCTTCCAACGCATCTGGACCTAATGCGTTTGCGTAGAACATCGCTTGTGAACCTGTTCATTCCAGTTGAGTTCATAAATGAAGAAGAATGTACTGGTATAAAACGCGGTGGCGTTTTGACAATTGTACGTCAAGAAGTTGAATTGCGGGTAACAGCAGGCGATATTCCAGAAAAAGTCACTGTGGACCTTGCTGGCCTGCCAATGGGACAAGTTATCACGATTTCCTCTGTTGACCTACCCGCGGGCTCAAAAGCAACAATCGACCGCGACTTTGTGATCGCAAATATTTCGGCACCCAGAGGGCTTTCAGATTCAACCGATGAAGATGAACCCGCGGAAGGTGAAGAAGAAGCAGCAACAGAAGAATAAAAAGATTTTTTTAAATGGCGTCTTTTTGCGAAGCGGGGCTTTTGCCCCGCTTTTTTCTTGGCTAAGGTTTCAAAGAACCGCGTCAGACCTCAAACACTTTACACGGCTTAAGATATGCAGATTTTTGTAGGACTTGGAAATCCTGGTGATAAATATGTCAGGAACCGACATAATATTGGCTTCATGGCGCTTGATAGCATCAGTGATGCAGCAGGTTTTTCTCCGTGGAAGACTAAATTCCAAGGCCGTATGAGCGAAGGACGTCTTGGCGCTGAGAAAGTTATTTTGCTAAAACCAGATACATTTATGAATCTGTCAGGTCAATCGGTTGGCGAAGCAATGCGGTTTTTCAAACTCGCGTCTCAAGATATAACTGTTTTTCACGATGAACTTGATCTGGCTCCTGGTAAATCACGCGCAAAAACTGGTGGCGGTCATGCTGGCCACAACGGACTGCGGTCAATTCATCAACACATTGGCCCCGATTATCGTCGCATCAGATTAGGGATCGGACACCCGGGCAATAAAAACCTTGTCTCTGGATATGTGCTACGTGACTTTGCTAAGGTTGATCAAGACTGGCTTGAGGGTATGCTTGAGGGCATCGCTCAGGGCGCTGCTTTACTAGCGTCTGGCGATAATGGCGGTTTTATGAACAAAGTCGCGCTGCGCCTCTCTGAAAAAAACGCCTCTCAAAAGATACACCCGAAGGGGGACAATAAAATGGGTGCCTCTAAAAAAAGAGATACACCTGCTACTGTCAAAGAGGATGATAGAACGAAATTACAAAAACTACTCGATCGATTTAAATAATTTACAGGCATGAATTTTCACGCCAATCTAAAGCATGCTTATCTCTTGGGTCGGCGTTCATGGGACAGCTTATGGCGCTTTTTACTGAGCGGCTGGAAGATAAGAGCCAGCTTAGAAAACTTTTTGGTTTGGTCAGGAAATAATTCGCCCCGAGACCAGTTCTTTGGAGCGTTAAATCCTCTTTTAACCCTGTCTCCAGAGTGGTCAGGACCAATGCCTCCTGCTGTTCCGTTTTAAATTGTTAAAGGGTCTGGAGTTGATCTAAATCCACTTTAGGCAAGGAGTAAACAAGATATACTAAGACTGATTGCCTATACGTGGCCAAATTAGCCAAACGTTTCCAACGCCTTAAGATTTATGGCACCGCGCAGACAACGCCTATCCACAAAGGCGATGCTACCCAGTGTTTGCCAACACGTCTTAACCACCCTCCACGATGACATTCATGTGGTCTATGACACAGTGGCCTGACAGTATTTCCTATTATCCGTTCAAAATGCATGTTCAAAAGCGTTTGAACAACGTGCAAAAAAGCAAGTATAACAAAACCTTTGGTTACCTTATCAATGGAAGTTTATAACCGAAATCCCGGTGCTCTAATAACCATACGATTTTGGCCTTTGTGTGAGACCAATCATCTTGAACGGGTTGACTTTCATGGCCGTTGGATCCAGTGAAAGAATATAGTATAACTTTTTAAGTAATCATTGGATATCTGAAAAGATTTTGACATGCTAAAAAAAGACCCCACTGTGAATGTATTTGGCGATGCTATAACGCCCTGCTCTTTAACACCCTTAACGGGCTTCTTTAGAGACGCGCATTGCAATACTTGCTCACAAGATCATGGTAGCCATACAGTTTGTGCAGTAATGAATGAGGAATTCCTTGCCTATTCAAAATATGTTGGCAACGATCTGACCACGCCTATGCCTCAATATCAGTTTCCAGGTCTAAAACCGGGTGATAGTTGGTGCCTGTGCGCCAATCGGTTTCTTCAAGCGCATGAAGAAGGATGTGCGCCCAATGTCAATCTAAACGCCACGCACCAGAAGGCGTTAGAAATTGTACCTTTAGAGATTCTTGAAAAGTACCAAGTCGGCTCCGAAGTATAAGCTTCAGGCGTATTTGGCTGTTCTACTTTTCTTTGCCAGGCTCCAGGCCTGTGCGGCCTTGCCAAATGCCTCAAAAAGCGGCCGGGAAACGGGATCGGCCTCTGCATTCCATTCTGGATGCCATTGCACAGACAGGGTAAAGCCCGCGGCCTCTTTGATATAAATCGCCTCTGGCGTGCCATCTGGAGCATATCCATCGATGACAATTCGTGGCCCAGTGGTTTTAATCCCCTGTCCATGCAGTGAATTTGTCATCACGTCGCTCGCGCCGAACACTTTACTGAATGGCCCTTCTTTGGAGACAGATACTTTATGCGCCGGGGCAAATTTTTCCTCTAGCGTTCCATCGGGTGGCATTCTGTGGTTACTGCGGCCTGGCAAATCGCGTATTTCAGGGTGCAGCGTACTGCCCATGGCGACAGCCACTTCTTGAAAACCGCGACATATTCCAAAGAACGGTTGACCCGAAGCCACACAAGCGCGGATTAGCGGCAACGTTATTGCATCGCGTTCTCTGTCAAAAGTGCCATGCGCCTCAGTTTCATGCTCTCCATATTCATCTGGATGGACATTCGCGCGACCACCTGTGAAAACGAACCCATCAAAGCGGTCTTGTAGCTCTTCCACTGAGACATAGCCTGGGTTTGCAGGTATGATAACGGGCACACATCCAGAGACATTCGAAAGCGCCTCACAATTCATCGTTCCACCCGCCTGCACTGGATACTCATCATTTATTAGATAATAATTCCCAATCACGCCTACCAATGGTCGTCTCATAAAGCCACCCGTAAATCTTTTCGCCAACGCAAAGGTTGAGTTTTTTTTAGAATTAGCATAGCGAACCGCAAACGTCTTTTACTTTTACGATCCAAAGGTTACTGCATACGCAACGAAATTTAAACAGTTTTTATGCAT
>JAQWKM010000148.1 GCA_029247845.1 Paracoccaceae bacterium
ACACGCCATAGACAACGAGCCAATTACAGCAAAATTAGTGCATCCTGACGGCCCACTTAGCACGGCGCGCGCTGGCATGCTTTTGAGCGATATACTGCCCACATTGCAGCGCCCGGTTAATGAACTGCGACAAAAGCTTGAGAACATCAAAACGCTTGAGACTATCCAGCAAGATACAAACAAGGTCCTTCAAAACGGATTAAACGAACTACAATCTGCTCGCAGTAATCTTGCCTCGGCAATGGCCGATAGAAAAGACTTGCCCAAGCGCTTTATCGAAGACAAATCAAAAACGGCCATCTTAATCGCCGCGGCAGAAACACTTGACACATTTATCCGCGGGCTCTCAATTTTGGCAATTGACGAAGTGGCAGGATCACTTCCAGACATTCGTGCTCGCAAGGGCAAGCTGTCCTTTCCAGTTAACGGTAGGATCTTGCGTGAATTTGAATCTGCGGATGCTGCCGGGATCGCACGGCCGGGAATAATTGTCGCAACAACAGCCGGAGCACTGGTCAGCACTCCAACAGCCGCTACACTTAGATACAAAGGAGAGCTGTTGGATTATGGATTAGTGTCTATACTTGAGCCACAAAGGGACGTTTTGTTCATTTTTTCAGGTATGGCACAAATCTTTGGGAACATTGGAGAAGTTATCCCAACCGGAAGCCCAATAGGGATTATGGGTGGCGAATTTCCATCTGCTGGTAAAATGTTAGAGGAATCTACTGTGAGAAGTGGTATCAACCGACCAGAAACGCTCTATATAGAAGTACGAGAGAACGAGACACCACAGGACCCACTCCTATGGTTCCAAGTTAAAAAGGACTAGCTTTGATGAAAAAATTGTTTCTGGCCGTGACTGTTGGCTGTTGTTTAGGTGCCATAAGTGCTGTTCAAATTGCTGGGCCTGTTCTTGCTCAAGCGTCTGAGGAAAAGGCTAATATTTATGAACAACTCGATTTATTTGGCGATATTTTTGAACGTATTCGGGCTCAATATGTTGAAGAAGTCAACGAAGCTGATTTAATAGAAGCTGCGATTAACGGCATGCTGACTTCACTTGATCCACACTCGAGCTATCTGTCCCCCGATGCTGCAAAAGAAATGCGCTTTCAAACCCGTGGCGAATTCGGCGGGCTTGGGATTGAAGTTACTCAGCAAGACGGCTTCGTGAAAGTTGTCTCACCAATAGATGATACTCCAGCAGATCAGGCGGGTATTGAAGCAGGCGACTTCATCACACATGTGGATGGTGAAACCGTTCTTGGTCTAACTCTTAGTGAGGCCGTCGACTTGATGCGCGGGCCCGTCGGATCAGAAATCGTGATTACAGTCGTTCGCGAGGGTGAAGATGACCCATTTGACGTCACGATTGTCAGAGATACGATTAAGTTAAAAGCTGTCAGAGTACGCACCGAAGGCAAAAGTGTCGTTGTCAGAGTGACAACCTTTAACGACCAAACCTATGACAACCTGTCCCAAGGTATTGCAAAGCACATAGAAGAGGCCGGTGGCGTAGATAACATTGACGGGTTTGTTTTGGACCTTCGCAATAACCCTGGCGGCTTGTTATCTCAGGCGATTAAAGTCTCAGATGCATTTTTGGAAAAGGGTGAAATCGTCTCGACTAGAGGTCGAGACCCTCAAGATGGTGATAGATATAATGCATCACCAGACGATCTTGCTCAAGGAAAATCTATAGTGGTTTTGATTAATGGAGGTTCTGCCTCAGCCTCCGAGATTGTTGCAGGAGCATTGCAGGATCACCAACGCGCTGTCGTTGTGGGAACCAAAAGTTTTGGCAAAGGCTCAGTGCAAACCGTCATGCCACTGCGCGACAGTGCCGCGATGCGACTAACAACAGCGCGGTATTACACGCCGTCTGGTCGCTCCATTCAGGCGCTTGGCGTATCACCAGATATCGTGGTTGAGCAACCAAGAACCTCTCCAAAAGACGAGAAAGAGGAGGAAGATAATGCAAGATCAAGACGCAACGAAGCAGATCTCAGAGGTAGCCTTGATAATGATAGTTTGTCAGAAGAAGAACGTGAACAGATCGAAGCAGACCGGGAATCTGCAATAAAATCGGCCGAACTGCGCGAGCAGGATTATCAATTGGCTTATGCCATAGACCTTCTTAAAGGTCTTCGCGTACTCTCAGCCAGAGACTAAGCTATTGACGACAAGACTAATGTCCCAATCAAAGTTCTGCTGAAGGTCACGGAAAAAATACAGGCCCCTCAGGATTACCCTTGATGTCTATAAAGCGATGTGTATCCAGAGATGAGTACCTACCAAATAATTGAAAGTAACAAACACAATGACTTCGCAAGATTTGGAAAAACTACCTTATCGAGAAAATGTTGGCATTATGCTGATCAACGATCAAAATATGGTTTTTGTTGGTCAGCGTCTTGATAATTACCAAGACGCATGGCAAATGCCACAAGGTGGGATCGATTCGGGTGAGAATGCGGAAGATGCGGCCTTTCGTGAACTGGAAGAGGAGACAGGTATTGTCAAGAATTTGGCCCAAATCGAGGCTGTTTCTAAAGATTGGATCACCTATGATCTACCAACTGAGCTTATTTCTAAACTCTGGAAAGGGCGCTATCGGGGGCAGAAACAGAAATGGTTTTTGATGCGGTTCCGCGGTTCCAATAAACAGGTTAATATTGAAACTTCTCATCCGGAATTCGCAGATTGGAAATGGGTGGTAGTCAGTGAGCTTGAGGAAAATATTGTAGAATTTAAGAAAGCTGTCTACCGGCAAGTGATCAAAGAATTTAAATCTCATTTCTAAAAGATGGGGTGCACAGACTTGTCGTATAGCGGGACAACATTGCAACAAAGGACTACGATGTTGTGAACCGTGCCCGCGACGTTGGCTTTATTTTATTTTGTAAAAAAAATGTGCCGTTGAACTTAATTGAATGGCAAAGGTTTAACGAAATCTACTTCACTACTCATAATACGCAGGATAAAAGCTGGACGCAGGGGTGTGATTTCACGGCCCTTGTCTTTAGCGAAGCTGTTGAAAGTGAACTTGGCAGGTTTACCCGCCACCTTTATGCCTTTGAGAGCGGGACAATATTGTGCCCCGGGCGCACAATGTTTAAAATTGTGCGCTCAATATCGACAGATGTAAGACCAGCCGCCTCGTACATTTCGACCGGTGATCCATGGTCAATAAAGACATCCGGCAGTGTCATGGTTCGAATTTTGATCCCGTTATCTAATTGGCCAGACGCCGCAAGATGATGCAGGACCATCGCACCAAAACCGCCAACACTTCCCTGCTCAACAGTTACGAGGGCCTCGTGATTTTGAACTAACCGTCGAATTAAATCCGTGTCCAAAGGTTTGGCAAACCGCGCATCTGCAATCGTAACACTGACGCCGTTTTGCTCTAGCAAGAGCGCCGCCTGTTGGACTTCAAACAAATGCGCACCAAAGGATAGAATCGCAACATCAGTACCCTCGGTCACGATACGCCCCTTACCAATCTCAAGAATTTCACCACGCTCGGGCAGGCTGGTCCCAGTGCCGTTACCCCGAGGAAAACGGAATGAAATTGGTCCAGCGTCATATTCAGAAGCCGTTGCTACCATATGCATAAGCTCGGCTTCATCGCCTGCAGCCATAACAGTAAATCCAGGCAAATTCGCAAGATAGGCAACATCAAAAGAGCCCGCATGCGTCGCACCATCAGCCCCGACCAATCCAGCACGATCAATTGCAAACCTGACAGGCAATCCCTGGAGAGCAACGTCATGGACTATTTGATCATAGCCTCGCTGCAAGAAAGTGGAATAGATCGCACAAAATGGCTTTAGCCCACTTGCCGCCATACCAGCCGCAAAGGTGACTCCATGCTGTTCGGCGATACCAACATCAAACACGCGGCCAGGAAACTTTTGGGCCATGATATTCAGACCAGTCCCAGATGGCATTGCCGCTGTCACGCCGACAATTTTGGAATCTCTGGAGGCCTCGTCAGTCAGCGCATCGCCAAAGACATTTGTATAACTCGGTGCGTTTGGCTTTGATTTCGACTGTGCTCCAGTTGCAATATCAAACTTTGATACGCCATGATATTTATCAGCTGAATTTTCAGCAGGCGCATAACCTTTGCCTTTTACTGTACAAGCATGGATCAGTACCGGGCCAGTCGCCCGCGCTCGCGCTGCGCGCAGAACGGGTAAAAGTTGAGACATATCGTGACCATCGATCGGTCCAACATATTCAAAACCAAGTTCTTCAAAAAGGGTTCCCGAGCCATGCAGCCCCGTCACAAGTTGCCGCGCTCGCTTGGCTCCGTCGCGCAGTGGCGAGGGCAAAGCGGCTTCAAAGCCTTCAGCAAGTGATTTCATTTTAGCCAGAGGTTCATTGGCGTAAAGACCGGACAAATATGACGACATCGCGCCAACGGGAGGAGCAATCGACATTTCATTATCGTTCAAAATAACGATCAAACGCCGGTTCTCAGCACCAGCATTATTCAGAGCTTCATAGGCCATTCCTGCGCTGATGGATCCATCACCAATGACTGCAATGGCATCGCCAGAAGGCTGACCCATATCCCGACCAACGCTAAACCCCAACGCGGCTGAAATAGAGGTGGAACTATGCGCCGCACCAAAGGGGTCAAATTCACTCTCACTTCGTTTGGTAAAACCGCTCAACCCATCTTTTTGTCTCAAAGTCCGGATGCGATCCCTGCGACCCGTCAAAATTTTATGGGGGTAACACTGGTGTCCGACATCCCAAATAATTTTATCTAGGGGCGTGTTAAACACGGCATGCAGAGCAACTGTAATTTCTACGACGCCGAGGGATGATCCAAGATGACCCCCAGTTTCAGAGACAGCCGAAATAACTTCATACCTCAACTCACTGGCGAGTAAAGTCAACTCTGCATCAGAAAGTTGTTTCATGTCAGAAGGTCCGGCGATGCGGTCTAAAATCGAAGTTTCACTGTCGTACATCACTCACTCCTCAACGAAAAATTAGAAGCGCCACGCTCAGGGAACCTGAACGTGGCGCGGGTTTCCTGTAGCCAACAGGAAAGGAACCGGGGTGCAGAAACCCCGTATTTGACCCACGGGAAAATAGGCCAAATCTGGTTCAGGGCGATGCAGGGAAGACCTGCTCCGCTCTGTTACTCTCAGAGACGTTAAGCTAAGCTTGTGTCTCATCGTAAGGCAGAACATATGCCGAGAATGAATCTGGCGTAGGATCATCTGCTTCTTTTGACTCTGGTGGCAGCCAGCTTGAGACGACCATCAGGACTGCGATAAAAGCACCAACCCCCCCGACTATTACGCCTCCAAATAAAGCCCCAGCAAACATATTGCCAAAACCTTCAGCTCTAATCCGCTCTGGGGAAAAGTCACCGTCAAAGATCTGTCTTTTCGAACTCATCGTATATTCTCCCTTTAATCTAGCGGTGCAAAACCGTGTACCTGCGCCCAGACGTACCAGTTGTCCACAACTGTGCCCGTCAATAGGATACCGATACCACCAGTGATTGGTGTTAGAATTGCAAACCACCAAGCCCAACGATGGATACCTTCCATTGTAGCATTAAAGCCCATGGTCCACCGCCAAAAGAGCGCAGCGCGTTCCGAGGCAGTACCTCTATCCGCGATCTGCTCAAGTTCACGATCACCACCAAATCTTGACACTGCAAGAATGGTTGCACCATGCATCGCAAACAACAGCGCAGAGCCGTATAGGAATACGATAGAAAGAGCGTGGAACGGATTATAGAACAGGTTTCCATAAGTTACCGAAAAGCTCATAGTCCAGTCTAAATGCGAGAATATTCCATAAGGAACGGCTTCCGACCAGCTTCCCATAAGCACTGGGCGGATAAGACCTAACACAAGAAACAACCAGATCGCTGCCCCAAAGGCATAGAATACGTGCTTGCCCATTTTCAGCTGCTGTGCGAGCACATAAGTCCGTGCCCACCATGCCATCACAGCAATCAGAAGGAAGAAACTGGAAATAAACCACATTCCACCTTCTTTAAGGGGTGGAATACCAAGACCGTGTTCGGGTGAGGGCGGCTCAAGCGAAAAGTAGAATAGATCTCGCATGAAAACCCCTGGGCTATATCCTGCCTGGGCCCAAAAGCTGGCCCCAACCATGACAAACCAAATAAGCCCAGCGCCAAGTGATGCAACCCCGAGACCACCTAGATAGAAGGGGCCAAGTTGGGCATTTCCAAACCATCCTAAGAGAGATGAGAAGCCCGCTGATTTTGATCTTTCGCCTAAGTCTACATCTTCAATCATTCCCATTTCGGGAGGACCTTGGACTTGTACTTGGGTAAATATATTCTGATACTCAACCATTGGGTCCTCCTTCCAATTCACCCCAGAAGGGCAATTCAACATACCAAAACCACCATTGATCCCATGAATCGAACCAGACTGTGCCCGAGACTACGATACATACCGCGGACCAGAACCCGGCATTGAGTGCTAAAAATAATCCCAGACGATGAATGCCTAGTGGACCAATTGAATAACCAATCAAGTCCCTGAAGAATGTATCCTCGTGCTCTGGGGTGCGCATAGTTTCACCTTTTTCAGGATTAGCTGCTGACAGGATCAGCGATCCATGCAGAGCCAAAGCCAAACAAGTGGTGAAAAAGAAACTCACCGCAATCATATGCGCCGGGTTGTAGTGGAAATTTCCATAAGCATATCCCACATTGTTTACCCAATCTAAGTGACTGAAAATTCCGTAGGGAAAACCATGACCCCACGCACCCATTAGAACAGGTCGAACAACAACAAGCGTGATATAAGCGAGAATGGCAACTCCAAATGCAAACGGCACATGTAGACCCATACCTAGTTTTCGCGCAATTTCCACCTCGCGCAACGCCCAACTAATAAATGCTACTGCTGCACACATTGTTATTAATTGCCAAAGTCCGCCTTCGGCAAGCGGTGCCATGCCCAACCCGATTTCAAGCTCGGGTGGATCGATCGATATAAGAAAAGGATTCCAAGTATCGCCTATTGCTGCTCCATAAAAAATCAAAGCAGTACCAAGAAGGGCAAAAAATGCAGTGGTGACCCCGAAAAAACCAACATAAAATGGTCCTATCCAGAAATCAAATAGATCACCACCGATCAATGTCCCCCCACGGACGCGATACTTCCTTTCAAAACTTAACAACGCCATCTGTTTATCTCCGCGTTTTTCGGCAGCGCCGACTTTGGGGTAGGTGGCCGCCCAATGTTTATTTTGCGTTGCGGGCACTGCCTCTTAAAGCCGCGCCCACAACATTATTTAGCAATTAGATGTGAAATTTTAGCCGCCGTTTGCGGCAGCTGCCATTTCAAACCAGTTAAAGCCATCAGTGCTAAGCAGAACAAGGTGAATCATTGCTGCCAGCAAAAAGAGGAAAACTCCCTGCACCACAAAAACGCGGCGCGGGTCGAAAACCAGCCAGATCTTATAAAAATTAGCCATTTTCTATGATCCTCCTGCAAAGCTAAACCAAGGCAGAACCATGTACGTGGCGATATGAGCGATTATGCATGCTATTGAAA
>JAQWKM010000170.1 GCA_029247845.1 Paracoccaceae bacterium
TTCCAGAAATAAAGCTTCCAAAGGTTCAAAAGCATCTTCAACGAGGCTCATTACAGTCTCATCAAGCGCAGGGCCAATCGTCATTACAAAAGCTAAAAGGTGATCACAGTCAGTCAAGTGGCGCTCAAAAGCTTCTGATTCAAATGTGATACCATTTTCCAGCTTCAAAAACTGATTATCTAATGATTTTATTGGTATATGAATATATCGAGCGTCAGGGAGGGCCAAGTCTAATACCCTTTCAGTCACTTCCTCTGCCGCTTTCCTTATGATAGGCCGAATGCTGCTCACATCTCTATATTTGTGAACACGGAGGATGCGATCTGCAGTAATCCGTGGTGGTGGACAAGTCCAAGATTTGACTAGCATTTTTAAATAATCTTTCGCTTATGTAGATCTTAACTATTAGCTATGGCTCGGGACTTAACCTCAGAATATTCAGCCTCAATTTTAGCAGCCATTTTCTCAGCAGCGGGTATTGGAGCCTCGTCTGAATCGTCTTGTTTTTCTTTAACCCAGTGCATTAGATAATCATCTGATCCATCCAGCCCTCGCTTCATAGCAATTAGGTCAATTAACTCTTGAAACCGTTGAGTTAATTCCACTTTATGTTTTACCGGGCCGTCTCGAGCCTCAACAACTGAAGGGATTTCCTGCCAGCATAGGAGCGTAATTTTAGTCATTTGCATTTCCTAATTAACTATCGATTCTAAATATAATATATACTTAATATATTGTTAATGATACAAGGAAATACGTCAACACAAAACAGTTTACAATCAATCATTTTTACAGAATGTACTAAATAAAGGTCAAAAAGTCTTACTCATTGCTTTAGTAGTCGGTAATAAGGTTAGAAATCATTCCTTTCAACAAACAAGCAACAAAAACTACTTCATGAAATATCAGGCACTTATATTCTTCATGCGGTCGACCTCTTTCGCGCGAGCTTAAATAATTTCTAAGTTTAGTGACGTTGTTTCTTCTACTTAGACCTTGAGTATAATTTTATGAAAAATACTTCCAATTTCAACATACCAGTCCGGCCGCATCAAGGCCATCAGCTTGCAACGATCATTCGAAGTCATGTCACATAAATTTACATAAATTCGTTCTTCGATCAAAACTTTTATAAAGCTTAGCAGGTTAAACGTTAGAGGCATTCTGGCTAAACATACCCACCATGTTTCGAACGTCTAGCTTTTCTGTTTGTCTATGAAGATAGTGTGTTTGGTATATTAGTTCTTCATGGAGATTAAATAATGGCTTGGAAGCGATTTCCAGTTCCGGAGTTCGACCATAGATCATTGAGAAACCTTACTTACAAGGCTCCCAAGACGATTTCTAAAAAACAAGAAGAAGAGTTATTAGTTAATTCGCGCACCGGGGACAATTCGCATTGTGGAGCATATGCAGTGATGCCCGACGCAGAATTATTAAATCGTCTTAACTTTCGCGGAGATATGCAACAAATGATTTTGTGCATCATTCCCAGTGAGGGAGGTAATCTATTAGGTCGCTCCATGGCTTGGTTTAATCAACGAGCTTATATTCTGGATGCCAACTCAGCTGATGCCGAAATAATTTACGAATGGCGAACTCCCCGTACGCATAACACACGTCTCGGTCCCGAAGATGGCATTCAGCTCAATTATAGAGCTCTGTATCTGCTGAGTGCTCGCATATTGGAGGACGAAAACCGAGGTAATCGGGTCATGATTGATCATGATTGGACGCCCCAAAACGGAAGCCAAGGTTACCGTATTATTGCAGGTAGTGATAAAGACAAAGATAACTTCCATGATAGTTGCTTCACGTTTACTTGGTCGTAAAGTTAAAAAAAATGTATACTATTGGATGAAAAAAATATGAGTGTGCTTCAATCTTCCCAAACTCTAGTAACACCTGAAGTTCAAGGCATAGTAAACTTAATGTCAAACTTTACAGTTGAAACAACCCCAGCCTCAGCCGCAAAGGTTGACAATTTTGCGTCTATCCTTAGGCTTGGGACAACAGTATATATCACCTTCCTACCAGGATCAGATTATAACGATACTATCGCGACCGCTAAACGACTTCGCGAAGAAGGATTTGAACCGGCCCCACACTTTGCAGCTCGCTCTATTACTGACAGAGCAATGCTTCAAGATTACATAGCTCGCGCCACTGGCGAAGCAGGCGTGGACCATGTATTAACTATTGCCGGTGCCCTAAAAGAGCCATTAGGTCCTTACTCAGATTCAACTAAGCTTCTAGAAACTGGGCTTTTTGATAAATATGGCATCAAGACTATCGGTGTAGCGGGGCATCCTGAAGGAAGTCCAGATATGTCCGAAAAATCTATTTCCGACGCTTTGACTTGGAAAAATGGTTTTGCCAACCGAACAAACGCAAATCTTCATATTGTCACACAATTTGTTTTCGAATCATCGCCTATTATTGCATGGGATAAGGCGTTGCGCGCAGAAGGAAATACCATACCAATTAAAATTGGTATACCGGGTATCGCAAAATTACAGACTTTAATTAAATATGCAGTAATGTGCGGTGTTGGAAATTCTATTAATTTTCTAAAGAAGCAATCTGTGAATGTGACGAAACTAGTGGCCCAACAACAGCCCGATAGACTGGTGCGCGAATTGGCGTTTTACAAATCTACTGACAAAGACTGCGGAATAGACGGCGTGCATATGTACCCTCTCGGTGGATTGCTGAAATCAGCAGAATGGGCTTTTGCAACATCAGACGGTTCGTTTGATTTGACCCAAAAAGGTTTCGACACGTCTATATAGGCCTTAGCACAGGAGTGATCGATGAAAAATATCAAGCCTAGAGACAGGCCCAATCGGCGTCAAATTCTAACTATGGGCGCTGTTAGCGGGATTGCGGTAAGTCTAGGTTCCGAGGCAGAAAGCTCGGCACTGTCACAGTCGGCCACTATGCCGAAAATTGAGATTGCCCGACTAGAAGATCTCGCTCTAGGTACAGAAATTAACTTTTACTTTCCGGATGAAGACTCTCCAGCAGTACTACTGGTCCTAGATGAGCAAGTTCAAGATGGCATTGGACCAGGACAAAATATCGTAGCATTTTCAAGTTTATGTACACACAAAGGTTGCCAAGTAAATTACTACGAAGAACATAAAATGCTAATATGTCCCTGTCATTGGTCAAGTTTTGACCCTGCTAAAAAAGGTAGGATTATCATTGGTCAGGCTAGTTCGGGCCTACCACAAATTACCTTAGCGATTGAGAATGGATCTGTTCATGCGACAGGCATAAGCGGGCTTATTTACGGCCGCCAGACAAATGTAATCTGAGCCCATGACTGAAAAATCACCATTACCCCCTAAAGACGCAGAATTATTCTCCACAGTTTGTCAGTTCTGCATAGTCGGATGCGGATACAAAGTTTACAAATGGCCAGAAGGCCAAGATGGCGATGCAACGCCCGAGGGTAACGCTTTTGGTCTTGATTTCACTAAACAGCAACCAGCCTTTGGGACCTGGGTGCCCTCCCTGGCGCACTCTATAATTACTCAAAGCGATGGGCGGTATAACATTGCAATTATTCCAGACGACGATGCTTTGGTGAACTCAGGGATGGCTTCAGTACGAGGTGCCGGGTTAGCTGCAAGCCTTTATCGCCCAGACGGTCCTACCAAGTCGCGGCTATCCACGCCTATGGTGCGTACTAGCGCTGGAGCAAAAGCGGCCAATTGGGATGAAGCGACGGAATTAGGCGGCCGAGTAATTAAGGCAGTAATGGACCATTGGGGCGCTGACGCCGTTGGTATGAAGTTTTTTGATCACGGTGGTGGTGGTGGTGGTTTTGAAAATAATTGGGCCGTTGGAAGATTCTTTTTTGAGGGTATCCAGACCCAATCGGTGTCAATTCACAATAGACCCGCTTACAATTCAGAAATTCATGCAGCAAGCGATGCGGGAATTGCTCCATTAACTAATGCATATTTAGATGCGCAGTTAGCAGACACAATCGTGATTGTTGGGGCCAATCCGTATGAAACGCAGACTAATTATTTTCTAAATCATATGATAAAAAACCTCAGTGGTGAGTCGATTTCCAGTAAAGAAAACTTCCTCTCCAATGAAGAGTTTGATAGCGGGCGGATGATTATCATTGACCCACGTCGAACAATGACAGTGGCTACTGCTGAGGCAGCAGCAGGTTATGAAAATATTTTACATCTTCAGCTTGAACCTGGTTCAGATCTCTGGTTGCTCAACGCAATCGCCCGTGTTATTTATGACCGAAATTGGCATGATATTGGATTTATTCAAAATCGAACAGAGGTTCAAACGTGGGAAGCATATCAACGCTCCACTTTGATGTCAGGCCAGAGTAGCGAAGAGTTTCTCAACGAAGCCTCAATAAAATCTGGCATAGAAATTCCAGACATAATCAAGGCCGCCGAATGGATAGCCAAACCTAAAGCTTCCCGCATCGCTCGCCGCACATTGTTCCATTATGAAAAAGGCCTAATTTGGGGTTACAAAAACTATGAAAACATTGCGAGTATTGTTGATCTGGCCTTAATGACCGGTAATCTGGGTAAACCTGGAACAGGATGTAGTCGCCTTGGCGGTCACCAGGAGGCCTACGTTCGTCCAAAATCAAATACCGGCCGCCCAGCCCGAAATATTGATGAGGCCTTAAGGCGTGGTGACATTAAAGTGTTCTGGGTGGCTGGTTGCAACCCGGTACAAACCACTTTACATGCAAACGCTATATCAGAAACTCTGAGAGAACGTGGCAGAATTGTCTCAGAAGCTTTGAAGAATAGTTTACACATGCCCGTTTCTGAGCAGGTGGCGGCAATAATTGAAGCCCTAAAACAGGGTGGTATTTTTCTGATTGGGCAAGATATCTATCCAACGGCAACTACTGATCTAGCACATATTGTTTTACCAGCGGCCACGTGGGGCGAGATTAATATGACCTCAATAAATGGAGAGCGGCGCCTACGGCTTTACCAAAAATTCATGGAGCCCCCTGGAAATGCAATTTCTGATTGGAAAATTATGGCGCGCTTTGCACGTGCCCTTCACAAACTCTATTCAGCTGACGAGAACCCTGAGATGGCCAACAGGTTCCTCGATTTTGATTGGACAGACGACCAAGCCGTATTTATAGACGCGCGTCACTCATTCTCTGGAAATTATGACGACCCTATGGAAGGTTTTGCAGGCGTAGATTACAAAATCCTACACGGTCTCGGTATTAATGGAATTCAAACACCAACCCGATTGATCAACGGTGCCTTGACAGGTACAGAGCGTCTTTTTGAAGATCGCCCTTTTTCCACCCCGTCTGGTAAAGCCCGCTTCATTCCCGCGCCACCACCTTGGAAGGGCTATGCCGCCAAGGTCGAAAAACAGCGAAATAACCATCGATTCTGGATCAATAATGGACGTTCTAATCATATCTGGCAGACGGCGTACCACCATAAGCACCTAACGTATTACAACGAACGCGCACCTATCCCTTATCTTGAAATTCACGCAAGAGACGCCGAAGAATTAGGTATTTTTTCTGGCGACCTAGTGGAAGTTTATAATCAAGTTGGCAGTGTTCAAGCAATGGCTTATTTAGCAGGTTCAGTGAAGCAAGGGCATTGCTTTATGCTTTTTGGACAACCCCGAGGGGCGATAGGAAAACTAATTCTAGATCATGTTGACCCAGACACCACTATTCCTTGGTATAAGGGAGTTTGGGCTGATGTGCGTCGTATTGGGCAATCACCTGATCTTTCAAAGAATATCTCATTCAAACCTACGAATTTTGCGGGTTAAATAATGATCAAAATAGCTTGCACTTTTATGTTTTTTGCTTCGGCAGCGATGGCACAGAATATTGTTTCGGGTGGCGAATATCGCGGCCAGAGTTTCGTTAACCTAAATTTCGATGGTGTTTCAGCTTCAGGCGCCTCTTTCACCGGGGCTGACCTTTCTGGTGTCAGCTTTCGCGGTGCGGACCTGCGTGAAGTCCAATTCCGAGGGGCAGACCTCTCAAACACAGATTTTACCGGTGCAAACCTAGGCAATGCCGATATGACATTTGGAGACTTGCGCGGCGCAATCCTGAAAGATGTTTTTGCAGCAAAAATCAAATTGATCAGCGCCAAACTAAATGACGCTAATTTAATAGGAGCGTTTCTTGGTGGATCTGATCTCACTCGTGCAAATTTAACCAATGCGGATCTAACCAACGCACTTTTGCAGAATTCCAACTTGGCACAAGCCAATTTAAAAAATGCGAACCTAACCAATGCTATTCTTGGTACACATTATCCAGGTAGCAGCGCTCCATTACCAGCACAAATGCAATCAGCAAAGCTAACAGGAGCAATTCTTGTTGACGCCGAAATGATAGGTGTGAACCTTTCTGGGGCCAATCTCACAGACGCAAACCTAAGCGGGTCTAATCTGGCCATGTCAAATTTAAATTGGATCAACGCAAATAACAGTAACTTTGAAGGTGCCGATTTGTCTGGTGCAACCGCAAAAGGTGGAAATTTTCAGAATGCTGAAATGGGGAAGGCAAATATGGCATTACTGCGGGCTGCAGGTGCTAATTTTTCAAATGCCAATTTAGCGCATGCAAATCTGGAATCGGCTGATTTATCCCTATCTAACCTTACTAATACCAACCTATCAGATATACTAAACGATGGGTTGCGCATCGATGGAGCAATTGGTTCCATCGCAACAGTTTCAGGGTATTAAGATGACTGTAAACAACACTCACTCTGAGGCAGAGTTAAAAGCAGAACCTACCATCCTGCAAGCAATTTCAGGTGAAGTATTTGGCACTTTTATTCTTGTATTTTTTGGAGTTGGTTCTGTCCAGGCTGCTGTAGCAACTGGCGCGCAAAGCGGTCTTTGGCAGGTTGCCGTTGTTTGGGCAATTGGCATTAGCTTGGCTATCTATGCAACAGCAGCTTATTCTGGAGCGCACATAAATCCAGCAATTACTTTGGTGGCGATTGTATATGATAAAATGTCGATTTCTCTTGGGATTGTATATATTTTGTCGCAATTCGTTGGTGCAATCATTGCTGCACTTGTACTTTATGGAATGTTCGCCGAAGCCATAATTGAATTTGAGCGAGAACACGGCTTATTGCGCGGCGGACCGGGTAGCGAACTATCAGGAATGATGTTTGGCGAATACTTTCCCAACCCTGCAGTCTTTGGTACCGACGAAACCGCGTGGCGTGTAGTATCCAAAAGTAGAGCGTTCTTCGCCGAAATGGTTGGCACAGCTGTATTGGCATTTATGGTTGGCACATTAACAAATGAAAAGAACATGGCTCGCCCGCCCGCGGCTTTCACTGCAGTAATCATTGGCCTAACTGTAGCCGCTATAATCTCTATTGTGGCACCATTAACTCAGGCCGGGCTCAATCCTGCGCGTGATTTTGGCCCAAGACTAGTATCCTACTTTCTGGGTTGGGGCGAAATAGCTATCCCAGGGCCACGCAGCGGTTGGTGGAGCGTCTATATCGTAGCTCCTTGTGTAGGCGCACTATTAGGCGGAGGGCTACAACGAATGCTAGTTCGAATTGCAACTTAACAGACAAAGTTCAGTCACTTAAGTTTTTGGGTTTAAGCACGCCATAGATAACGCGCATTTAAATGCATTTACTTCTTAAAAGTTTCCAATTTGGCATGCCTTTCAGAATATCAACTTTTTTTGATACCTAAAGCTTATGACCAACACAGGGCCTATTATGTATGGAAGGGGTGTTCCCAATTCATTGCTGTTTTATTGGCAACTGCTTTTAGTGGTACTAAGATATTTTAGATTTCCAAGTTTTTAAATCAGTTCAACATGGAAGTCTTTGCCTGAGGTCTATATTTATGTCAGAGCAAAAGTTAGATGGTATCAAAATAAAGCCAAATAATCTTAATAGGGTTTTGAGGTATGTTTTTAGCGACGATTTAAAGATAGAATATTTCCCAATTCATCCAATCAAATACTACAATCTGGCTACCGAAACTGTAGATAAGCATGCAAAGTCAGATCGCGCAAAAACCACCGCATTGATTTGTCGTGATTCAAAGAAGATTTTGGAAACGTATACCTACGCAGACCTGTCTGACCTCTCAAACCGTTTTGCATTATATCTTAAATCTTTAGGAGTAAAACGTGGCGATGTAGTAGCATGCTTGTGTAATCAAGGATTTCAAACCGCCATCTCTCAGCTTGGAACATATAAAATAGGTGCTATTTTCGCGCCCTTCTCCCCACTTGAACAGAAAAATATTGTTATTCGTGCACTTAATGAATGCCAAGCTAAAGCATTTATCACTCAACGCTCGCTGTGGGATAGCTGCGAAAAGGCTCCCGGCATATTCAATAAAGATTTCACTGTTATAATGTCCGGGAAGTGCTGCAAGAGCGAAGTGCCATTCGCGAGGGGGTTTGCAAAACCAGCGCGAGGTTTCAAGGCGGAGATTACCCCAAGCGATGCAGCCGTAATCCTTCTTTACAGTTCGAATATCGATAAAAAAGTGTTATACTCACATCAATTATTACAAAGTTATTTGACGTCTGCACATCTTGTTTACGACCTTGATCTAGACGATACTCGCCAAACGGTATGGACCGCATCTGAATGGTCTCAGATTGCAAGTATTTTGGGAATAATGCTTGCCGGTTGGTATTTTGGGCACACCGTTGAAACCGTGTCCTGTTTCACCAGAATTGAGTGATGAAATGATAAAAAATTCACAAAAAACCGATGATAAACAAAACAATAAATTACCTGGAGTCAATCGTAACAGAAAAAACTCTGAACCATTAAACTATGCTTATGTTCCTTCATCATTCAAAGGTGGTTTGCGCAGTCTAACAAAAAGCTTTTTATTTATCTCTCAAAACAGAAACACTAGCTTCGCTGCTGAAAGTTGTATTGAGGTTTTACGGATCGCGAACATTTTAAATTGTAATGCTTTATACACATGGTCGCATCAGGTCGCCGATAACCGCAATTTTGACTTTACTGAATGCGATCCAAACCAGACAATAGTGCTTGCCGGGGGTATTTTTGACCCATGGTTACCGTCAAACCCAACATGTGGTAAAATCAGAACTCCTCTTAGAACTGCAGCGAGGGTCTGTGTCATTGGTTCTGCAATTTTTGTTCCACTTTGCGCCGGTATTCTAAAAACTCAACGTGCAGCCGTGCACCCACATTTTCGCGCAGCCGTTAAAGAGCGAGGGTACATCAACGACTTTTACGATGGCACTGTGTGCCACCAGCCGTTACTCAGCAGTGCGGTAAGTCCCTTAGCCGCCGTTGAAATGATAATAGAGCTGATTGGAGCACAAGATGGGACGTTTATAGAAACTGCTATAAAGGATCAATTGGGACTTGTGTCAGACCTATCAATGACTAGGTCGAGAGAATACTGGCACTTTAAACATATGGGACAGGGTAATACGGTCGTCAGTCAAGCACTTGATATTATGCTGGAAAACCTTGAAGATACGCTGTCCATTGGCCAAATCTCTAGAAGCATGGAGGTCTCCACTCGCCGTGTTGAAAGAAATTTTCGTGAAAAAATTAATTTATCGCCGCTTCAAGTTTATAGATCATTACAACTGGAGAAAGTAGAAAAACTACTTTCTCAGACTGACCTACCAATTTCAGAAATTTCAATTGCCTGTGGGTTTTACAACACAGCCCTTTTGACTAAATGGTATAAACGAAAATTTGGTGTACAGCCCTCTTTGGCCCGCAGATTCCATTATATCGGAAAATCAGCAGCGTGAATGGTTCACTTCATCAAATTTCAAATAAATTTTTACCTTTGGAAAACCACTTTTAGCATCCACGTGCAATGTAAAAATCAGTAAGGGTGTAGTGTCCAGTTATTTTTCTGAATAGCTGCAGTTCATTCAAATCGCAGCGAACGACGGCTTTGAGCCCATTCTAAAAATGCTGCAGCTTGTTCAAAAAGCTGCTAAGCACAAAAATCTGCATCTACATGTTACTTGGCACAATCCCCCAACCGGTCAGGCTAGGGTCTTCGATATATCCATCTGTTCTTGCGCTAAAGGCAGGACAATGTTGGGGAAAAATCGGGTCACGATCTGGGTGGTATATTTCAATACTCATCCCATGATCACAGGCCAGCATAAGGCTTGCCGACAGCTGTGGTTCACCTGTATTCGAAACTTTCAATCCATTTTGGCGAGCCAATTCTGCTGACTTTAACCAAGGGGTCACACCACCGACATAACCGGGGTGTAGGTTGCAAATATCAATGGCTCCCGCATCAATCATGCTAGCTACACCAGCCACAGTGACTTCGCTCTGCCCAGCGCAGATCGGTATTTCACTTTCTTTCCTCAGGGCAGCCAGGTCGACTATGTCGTTGTCCCAATGCACTGGCTCCTCTACCCAAATTAGGCCCAAGCCCTCGCAAGCATTAACGAAGTCCAGAGCTTCGTTTAGGGACCACGCTTGATTGGCGTCAACCGCTAAATTGAATGTGTTGCCACCAACGTCTCTTACGGTTTTTACCCGCTCAACATCTTCTGCAACTGACAAGCCTCCAACTTTTAGCTTCATTCCCCGACTTCCGAGCGTGATAAGATCACGCGTTTCATCAGCCAGATCACTAAGCGAGTTCTGTGGGGTGTAATAGCCTGCAATAACCATAATAGGAGCGCTGGATCGCTGCTGTCCCAGAAGACTAACGACAGATCGTTCTTGAGCCTTGGCGTGTAAGTCCCAACAAAGAATATCTGCCAGCGCCTGCGCATGAAGGGCTATGCGTCGATCTCCAAGAATATCACGAACTAAAGGGCGCATGTCATGCCAGATGTTCTCGACATCACTTGGATCTCTCCCAATCAAAATTTTGGAGAAATCTTCGTTTACCGCCTTCGCGATGTTTTGTCCCAGGCCGAAATCATCACCAAGATAGCCAAAACCATCTATGCCTTCGTCGGTCTTGGCTCGTATAAACATACCCTTCTTATGCGTATACTTGTAGTTGCTGCCATGAAAGTGGCGGGGCAACGGGACGATAAATGCTTCCGCCTCAACCAACAAAATTTTCATTCCAAGCTCCACGCTGAACCGATGATAAATAGTAAGTGTTCCATTAGTTTATCTTTATATTCTACACCGCTGTATTGGCTTTACCGACAAGGTTCCTCATATTGTTGAAATCACCAATATTACGCATACAAGGTTATGTAAATCGGTTGTAAAACGCTTTAGTGTCAAGTGCATATTGTCAGGATAATTCACAAACGTTCTATGCTTACTCCAGGAATAATTCAGCGCAAACATTGAGTTCTATGCCATGGAAGTCCTAAATCCAATCCCAAGAGCCAAACAATGCTGCCTGAACATCGACAAGAACAATTCAAAAATTCATGCGCTGCTCGAAAATACATTTGATGCGAGCCTTAATCACAGCAGCTCGGGATCTACCATCCGCTCCAGGCAGTTCTGTACCCAATACAAACCCTCCCAAAGTGAAGATTGTCTCTCCCCCAAATTATTTGCTATTGTCCTCAGTGACTGAAGAGGGTTTTCCCGAGCTGGATGATCTCACCCGATAGTTGCCCAAACTGGTTAAACTCTATAAGAAATTAGCTATCGAGCAAGGTACTTACTTCGCAGATGCAGCCAAATTTTGTGAGCCAGACCTAGTGGATGGATTACA
>JAQWKM010000194.1 GCA_029247845.1 Paracoccaceae bacterium
GGCTCTACCAGTGTTTAAGAATACTCTCCTGAATCTGGGATATCTTTTTGTTCCCTTTGCGATTGTTGTCATTGTTGGATCCGCAAATGCTGTGAACCTCACTGACGGGTTAGACGGGCTGGCTATCATGCCTGTGATGATTGCGGCCGGGGCTTTGGGGATTATTGCTTATGCCGTGGGGCGCAGCGATTTTACCGAATATCTCGACGTGCACTATGTTCCGGGAACTGGAGAAATACTGATATTCTGTGCGGCTCTTTTTGGTGGGGGATTAGGATTTTTATGGTATAATACCCCTCCGGCCGCAGTGTTTATGGGCGATACTGGGTCGCTGGCTCTGGGGGGCGCTTTAGGGGCGATTGCAGTGGTGACCAAACACGAGATCGTCTTGGCAATTATCGGCGGCCTGTTTGTGGTCGAAGCCCTCTCAGTGATCATTCAAGTGCTTTATTTCAAAGCTACGGGAAAACGGGTTTTTCTGATGGCACCAATCCATCATCACTTTGAAAAAAAAGGTTGGGCGGAGCCTCAGATTGTTATTCGGTTTTGGATTATCGCGCTTATTCTGGCTCTGATCGGATTGGCCACTCTTAAAGTAAGATAGGTTTTTTAGGCCCGCCATAAATGAGCGTTCGCCTAGGCTGGTCAAAACTGCTCAGTTGCGCTAGCAAAAAGAGTGAGATAATATGAGTGAACAAAAATGATTAAGGCGCAGCGCGTTAAGGGACAAAAGATCGCCGTTCTGGGGCTTGGGCGGACTGGTCTGTCTGTTGCGCTTTCGCTGATAGAAGGGGGGGCGGAAGTCGTTGGATGGGATGATGACCTTAGCGCGTTGCATAATGCTGAGCAACACGGCATTCCAACGCAAGATCTCAGAAGGATTTCAGATTGGTCCAGCATCGCATCGCTGATCGTGAGTCCGGGTATTTCACATTTATATCCCACGCCGCATCTCGTTATTGCCTCGGCGCTGGAGCACGGTGTTCTTATTGACAATGACATCGGCGTTTTCTTTCGCTCGTTTGCCACAGACGACTGGCATGGGTTTGATATCGCGCCAAAGGTTATTGCGGTCACTGGCTCAAATGGAAAGTCGACTACCAGCGCACTTATTCACCATATCCTTAATGAAGTTGGAAGGCCAACCCAATTGGCTGGAAATATCGGTCGTGGTGTAATGGATCTAGAGCCTGCCGTTGCGGGCGAAGTTGTGGTCCTGGAACTGTCAAGCTATCAGATTGAGCTGGCACGCGCGCTTACTCCAGATATTGCGGTTTTCATAAATCTAAGCCCTGACCATCTTGATCGCCATGGTGGCGAGGGGGGCTATTTTGCGGCTAAACGGCGTCTGTTTGTCGAAGGTGGACCCGATCGTGCCATCATTGGTGTGGATGAGATCGCTGGCCAATATTTGGCCAATCAAATGATCGAAGCGAACCATGATGACCGTGTGATCCGTGTTTCTTCTGGTCAAAAACTTATTGGCGCAGGATGGCAGGTTTTTGCCCATAAGGGTTTTCTGGCCGAAACCCGCATGAGACGGCAGGTCGCATCGATTGACTTACGCGTGATGACTGGATTACCTGGATTACACAACCACCAAAACGCTGTTGCTGCTTATGCGGCGTGCCGCGCTGTTGGTATTGCACCTAAGCTTATTGAAAACGCGATGAGCAGCTTTGCTGGTCTACCCCATCGGTCGCAAAGAGTGGGTGAGTGCGATGGCATAAGCTTTGTAAACGACAGTAAGGCAACGAACGTCGCCAGCGCGCTAAAGGCTCTGCAATCGTTCAAGAATATTCGCTGGATTTGTGGTGGGCTGGAAAAAGAGGGCGGACTGGAGGCGCTTCAGGGCGCCACTGGATCAGTGAGCAAGGCTTATGTCATTGGGCGTGAGGCAGCAAGGTTCGCAATGCAACTGGGATGTGACACAATGGTGTGTACGACGATGGAAGCGGCTGTTAATGCCGCGTTTCAGGACGCCACAGAAGGCGAGACGATTCTGCTGGCCCCTGCCGCGGCAAGCTTTGATCAGTACGATAACTTTGAGCAGCGCGGCGAAGATTTTATTGCTAAGGCAGAGGGACTGATGTCTCGCTGATGTTGGGCTAATTTTTATTAAGTATTTTGCAAAGAAAAAGTAGTGATTTTTTAAGATTGGGCTAAATTCGATTTTCTTTTTTGAGGTGAAACTGGTGCTCTTCCTTTAATTGAATATGGTTTTTAGTTGTGAATTCTGAACTGTTGGTAAAGATTGTATTTTGTATTCCTGTCCTGTGCACGTTTGAAAGTGGACGTACATTATGCAGTGAGTGCATAGAGATTGGGCAGTTGAGGCATTTGAGCCAGCAGTTCCCGCAATAATCGTTGGATGTTGTTGATTTTCTTATTGCTGATTGTGACGTGGTAGTTTCCTAATTTGATCTATTTTTAAACTGGCATTTCTTGAGTAAATCATGAGAAATGTTTTCCTTTCCAAATGCTGCCGATTTGAGTATTCTTTCGTCAAGAGCCTATAAGCGGGCCTAGAGCAGAATAAAGACAGGCATTTGCCATGACAGAAATGGTCTATGGGTCGGTTCCATCCGCGCGTGGAGAGCCGGTCATTTCGAAATGGTGGCGCACCATCGATAGGTGGACGCTCTCTTCGATATTTATGTTATTTGCAATCGGCATACTGCTTGGTTTTGCTGCGTCACCGCCCTTGGCAGCTAAGAATGAATTTGAGCCTTTTCATTATGTTCAACGTCAAGTGATGTTTGGAAGTTTGGCTTTATTTGTGATGCTAGTGACGTCTTTGATGCCGCTGAAATGGATCAGACGATTGTCTGTTTTGGGGTTTATGCTTGCGTTTATTGCGACTTTGCTGTTGCCTTATTTTGGTACTGACTTTGGAAAAGGCTCGGTTCGATGGTATTCTCTCGGATTTTCATCTGTTCAACCGTCAGAATTCTTAAAACCAGGATTTGTGGTGGTAACCGCTTGGCTGATGGCCGCTTCGCAGGAGATCAATGGACCACCGGGGAAAATGTGGTCTTTTCTTCTTGCTGTCACAGTCGCGATCTTGCTCGTATTGCAACCAGATTTTGGACAGGCCTGTCTAATTATATTTGTGTGGGGAGTTATTTATTTTGTGGCTGGGGCGCCGTTGACGCTTTTGGTCGGGATGGCCGGTGCCGTGGTTGGGGCTGGCACGTTTGCCTATAATGCGTCTGAACACTTTGCTCGCCGAATTGATGGATTTCTCTCTCCTGATGTCGATCCCAGAACACAATTAGGATATGCGACAAATGCCATTCAAGAAGGTGGTTTTCTGGGTGTTGGAGTTGGTGAAGGAGAGGTCAAATGGTCACTTCCTGATGCCCATACTGACTTTATCATCGCTGTTGCTGCAGAAGAGTATGGGTTTGTTCTTGTGGCGTTAATCATCATTATTTACGCAGGTATTGTATTGACGTCACTAGTGCGTTTGATGCGCGAACGCGAGGCGTTTGTGCGCTTGGCTGGAACGGGCCTTGTTACGATGTTTGGAGTTCAGGCGGTGATTAATATGGGGGTCGCGGTCAGATTACTGCCGGCCAAAGGTATGACGTTGCCCTTTGTCAGCTATGGTGGCTCCTCTTTGATCGCTGGTGGCATTGCGATTGGGATGTTGCTTGCGTTTACGCGAACTCGACCGCAAAAAGACGTCACGGATCTTATGGTTGGAAGAAATATATGACAAAAAGACCTCTTTTGGTTCTGGCCGCTGGGGGGACCGGGGGCCATATGTTTCCTGCTCAGTCGCTTGCCGAAGAGATGTTGCAACGCGGCTGGAGGGTCAAGTTATCAACAGATGTGCGGGGCGCGCGCTATGCGGACGGCTTTCCCTCTGACGTAAAGATTGAAATAAGTGCCTCAGCAACTTTTGCACGTGGCGGAATATTTGCTAAAATTACCACTCCTTTCATTATTCTTTCTGGTGTCACTGCAAGTGTATTTAAGATGTACTTTGATAGGCCAGCGGTTGTCGTGGGTTTTGGTGGCTATCCCAGTATTCCGGCCTTGAGTGCTGCGTTTTTATTAAGAAAACCTCGGATGATTCATGAACAAAACGGTGTTTTGGGGCGGGTCAACCAGCTGTTTGCCAAATATGTTCACAAAGTTGCTTGCGGGACATGGCCGACAGAGTTGCCCGACGGGGTCGAGGCTATCCACACTGGAAATCCAGTGCGTGCTGCGGTGCGCCAGAGGGCACAAGCTCCGTACATTGTTCCAGGTGATTACCCGATGTCTGTTCTTGTCTTTGGTGGAAGTCAAGGTGCCCGCATCATGTCAGATGTGGTGCCGCCCGCACTGTCGTCATTGCCGCTTGAAGTCTTAAAGACCCTCCGTGTGAGCCATCAGGCCCGAGAAGAGGACCTCGAACGCGTTCGACAGTATTATGACGAAAATGGGGTTAAGGCTGAAGTAGAACCGTTCTTTAAAGATTTGCCCAACCGAATGGCTGATGCACAATTGGTGATCAGTCGGTCAGGTGCTTCATCTGTTGCAGATATATCTGTGATCGGAAGACCTTCCATTCTTATACCGCTGGCTGCGGCCACCCGTGCGGAACAACATGCAAATGCAAGCGCATTGGTGGGCGCAGGAGCTGCATTTCTGGTTGAGGAAAAAGATTTTCATGTCGAGCCATTGGGCGATATGATAAATAGGTTCTTTGCAAAGCCGGAGGAAGCCCATGTAATGGTGCAAAAAGCACTCTCCTGTGCTATGCCTAACGCTGTGGAATTGCTAGCTCAAGAAGTTATAAACCTATCCGGAAAGTCCTAAAGATGAACGCTGCGACGAAGCTTCCAACCGATGTTGGTCCAATACACTTTGTGGGAATTGGCGGAATTGGCATGTCTGGTATTGCTGAGGTGTTGTTGAATTTGGGCTATGATGTTCAGGGGTCGGACCTGAAGTCTTCGAAAATCACAGATCGGCTCGAGGCGCTTGGTGCGAGAGTTTTTGTTGGTCAAAAATCTGAAAACCTTGACGGGGCTGCGGTTGTCGTTATTTCTTCGGCGATCAAATCTGGTAATCCCGAACTTGATGGCGCTCGCGTTTTGGGGTTGCCTGTGGTGCGTCGCGCCGAGATGCTCGCAGAGCTTATGCGTCTGAAATCCAATGTTGCCATTGCTGGTACGCATGGAAAGACGACCACCACAACGATGGTGGCAACTCTTTTGGATGCTGGCGGTCTTGATCCGACGGTGATAAACGGAGGGATTATTCACGCCTACGGATCGAATGCCCGCATGGGGCAGGGCGAATGGATGGTCGTCGAGGCAGATGAGAGCGATGGAACATTTAACCGACTGCCCGCAACGATTGGGGTGGTTACGAATATAGACCCCGAGCATATGGAGCATTGGGGAGATTTTGATACTCTGCGACAGGGCTTTCTGGATTTCGTTTCAAACATTCCGTTTTACGGATTGGCAGTCTGCTGTAGCGATCATCCTGAAGTACAAGCTTTGGTTGGTAAAGTTTCGGATAGGAGGGTCATGACCTATGGTTTTAACTCACAAGCAGATGTGCGTGCTACGAATTTAATGTATCAAGGGGGTATTGCGCATTTTGATGTTCTCTTGCAGGCTGAAGGGTATTGCATAGAAAATTGTCGTCTTCCCATGCCTGGAGATCACAATGTCTTAAATGCATTGGCTGCGGTTGCTGTGGCGCGGCATCTGGGCATGAAAGCTGATGAAATTTGCGGCGCGTTGGAAAACTTTAAAGGCGTTAATCGGCGCTTTACCAAAGTTGGTGAAGTGAACGGCGTAGCAATCATTGATGATTATGGCCATCATCCCGTTGAGATTACCGCTGTTTTGAAAGCGGCGCGCCAAGCCAGCAATGGGAGAGTAGTTGCAGTGCACCAACCGCACAGATATTCGCGTTTGCATTCGCTTTTTGACGATTTTTGCAGCTGTTTCAATGATGCCGATGTTGTCGCCATTGCAGAAGTCTTTAGCGCAGGGGAAGATCCAATTGAGGGGGTGAGCCGAGATGATCTGGTAGCCGGTCTTATCCGCCACGGTCATCGCCACGCCCGCGCTATTGTCTCAGAAGATGATCTTGAGCGCCTCGTGCGTGAGCAGACGAAACCAGGTGATATCGTTGTCTGCCTTGGTGCGGGCACAATCAGCGCTTGGGCGAGTGCTCTGTCAGCCCGACTTCAGACGGATTAATGAATACTCTTTGACGTCATTAACCAAGTTTAAATTTGCTCAGCTGCCTTGAAGATATAAGACTGCATCTGGAAAGGCATCTAATCGCGCTCTCCGATTTCAAAATCTGGGATCAACTTGTCGCTTTTTGACGCCTATTTATCAGGCCAAGTAATACGACGGTGAGGATGATCCGATAAAGATGATGCAGGCTGACGAGAGCGGGATTAGCACTTAGCGTAAGGGCAATCAGCGACATCTCGGTAAGACCACCTGGCGCAAAGCTTATTAATAGAAGGTCGAATGGGAACTGCTTTGAGTAACTCAATATAAGACAAATTGTGACGCCAATAAGCATCATGACTGAGACGCTTACAAAGCTTAGTCCGATTGCTCGAACGAGCATGGATTTGTTTAATCCGGAAAACCGAGTTCCCAGACTGGTACCAATCACGATCTGGGCAATGATAATCAAGGAATTGGGCAAATTGATTGTCGTTAAGCCGGACAGGTTTACTAGAGCAGCCATGATCAGTGGTCCCATTAATTGCCCAGCTGGTAATTTTAGCCTCCGTCCTACAAATAGGCCTATCACAGCCGTCAAAAGACTTATGGTCATCCCTTGCGGCGTCATTTCGTGATTGGCGATCCCGATGGTGACGCCTGCCGCACTTCCCACAGGTTCACCGACCCAAAGAGACATGACGACTGGTACTAAAGTGATCACGACTATGATGCGCAAAAATTGCTGCATACTTAAAATCTGGATGTCACAGCCCCTTGCTTCGCCCATAGCAATGCTTTCCAGCAATCCACCCGGTGCTCCGCAGAAAATCGCTGTAGTGCGATCGTACCCGCCTAAGTGCTGAAAAATCGCAATATTTGCCATTAATGCCAATGGTACAAAGGCGCTGAGCCCCAGAATACTCATCCCGATCAAGGGAAATTGTGAGACCAGATCACTGCTGACC
>JAQWKM010000199.1 GCA_029247845.1 Paracoccaceae bacterium
GAGATTTTAGTCTGTAATACTTGTCGCCACCACGATTACCCCAAAGAGGCAGGTCCTCGTCCAGGAGCTCTTCTCCTTGAAGCATTAGCAAAGCAAGAATTGCCCGCCAAGATTGCAGTGCGTTCTGTTAAATGCCTGTCCAATTGTTCTCAGGGCTGTTCGGTTGCGCTACGCGGTGAAGGCCGCTGGAGCTATGTCTATGGCAACCTTACCCCCAACGAACACGTCTCAGCCATTGTTGATGGCGCGAATAAATACTTGAGTGCCACCGACGGACTAGTACCATGGCGCGAAAGACCCGAGCACTTCCGCAAGAATTGCATCGCACGCATCCCACCAATCGAGGCTTACTATGAATGAACTGACAAAACTTCCGGTCACAGTGATAACTGGTTTTTTAGGATCTGGCAAAACCACTTTAATTCGTCATTTGATACAAAATCCAGGCGGTAAGCGTCTCGCCGTTGTCGTCAACGAATTTGGCGATGTTGGTGTCGATGGCGAAATCCTAAAATCCTGTGCAATCCCTGATTGTCCAGCCGAAAACATCATGGAACTTGCAAACGGATGTATCTGCTGCACGGTCGCGGATGATTTTATTCCAACGATTGAGGCCTTGATGAAACTTGACCCAAGACCCGATCATATTTTAATTGAGACGTCGGGACTTGCCCTTCCTAAACCACTTCTCAAAGCATTTGATTGGCCAGATATCAGATCAAGAATAACTGTCGATGGTGTTATCGCGCTCGCAGATGCAGAGGCGGTTGCAGATGGGCGATTTGCACCGAGTATTGATGCGGTTGAAGCGCAACGGGCCGAAGATGATAGTTTGGATCACGAAACACCTCTTTCAGAAGTCTTCGAAGATCAGATATCATGTGCCGATATCGTTCTGCTGACAAAGACAGATCTAGCTGGTGCAAAAGGTATTTCTGCAGCGCGCGATATCATCTCAAAAGAAGCGCCACGGACGTTACCTATTGTCGAAGTTACAGAAGGTGTTATTGACCCCCGGGTGATTCTTGGACTGGAAGCTGCAGCCGAAGACGATCTGCTAGCACGCCCCTCCCATCACGATGATCCGCATGATCACGATCATGAGGATTTTGACAGTATTGTCGTAGCTCTAGGTGAAGTTGAAAGTCCAGAAATCTTGAGCGCGCGCATAGAGGCAATGGCAAAGACGCAAAATATTTTGCGCGTTAAGGGATATGCCGCAGTTAAGGACAAACCCATGCGATTATTAGTTCAAGCGGTCGGCTCACGAGTGCGCGCACAATATGATCGACCATGGGCGCCCAATGAACACCGCAACGGGAAAATGGTTGTTATTGCAGAACATGATGACATTGTAAGGGATGCGATAGAAACCGCTTTGAAAGGCTAGTGCCCACATGCACGTCATTTTTCGCGAGAGCCACGGGCTAGAAGAAGCCGACACACCGATGGACCTGGTGCAAACTCCAGCGGACCTAATAGTTTTGTCGTTTTCGGATAGTGATCTGGGGGCTTTTGCTGCGGGATGGCATCACGGCAAAGACAACCTTCCAACCCTTCGGCTTGCCAATCTTGTGGCTCTGAAACATCCCCTATCCGTTGATACGTATATTGATCAAACCTTGAGTGGCGCAAAAGGCATTTTGATCCGCTTAATTGGCGGGATGTCTTATTGGTCGTATGGGCTTCAGCAAGTACGCGCTTTGGCCGAACAAAAAAGTATTGCTCTGGCGGTTTTGCCGGCAGATGGGCGGGCTGACGCGCAATTGGATGCGATATCGACCTTGCCCTTGTCGACGTTGCGGCGATTGTCACAGCTTTGTGACACTGGCGGCGAACAGGCAGCTAAAGCGGCACTTGCTCAATTGGCGATAGCAGCCGGGCTTTATGCCAAACCAGATTTAGGCACGAAAGCACTGCCCCGCATTGGCGGCTGGACAAATGACCATGGCATAACCTGTCCTGCTACAGCCTCTTTAAAACCAGTCCAGAAGCCACTTGTCGTACTGAGTTTTTACCTCTCATATCTAACTGCAGCAGACCTTGATCCACTCCAAGAGCTGAGCCAAGAGCTATCTGCACGCGGCTTTGATGTCATCGGATTATTTGCCCCTTCTTTGAAGGAGCCTCAGTCTGCCGGCTGGATGGCACGGCAAATACGACATCTCAAACCAGCAGCCATAGTCAACGCAACGGCATTTTCTGGAATTGGTGCGAACGGTGTCTCCCCGCTTGACGCAGGCGATGTCCCAGTTTTTCAAATGGCTCTGGCGACATCAACGCGCAAATCGTGGCAAGAGGCCGAGCGCGGCCTGTCCCCAGCTGATTTGGCAATGCATGTGGTATTACCAGAAGTCGACGGGCGTCTCTTTGGTGGAGTTGCCTCGTTCAAACAGCCCTCAAAGCGCGATCCAGATCTGGAATATTCCAGATTTGCGCATCAAGCTGAACCCGATCGTATAAGAGCGCTCACCAATCGCATCGCCAGTCATATCCGATTACAAACCCGCCCACGGGCAGAGCTTAGGCCTGCGCTAATTTTATCGACATATCCCGGCAAAGACTGGCAAATGGCGCATGCTGTAGGCTTGGATGCTCTGGCTTCTACTCAGGCAATCTTGGAAGATTTTATCAGCGATGGGTGTGATATCATACTGCCTGAAGACCTTGTTGCGGGATTGCAAAATCATAGTCTGAGTTGGTCGATTGAAGACTATAACACAGCTTTAGCTGAATTACCGGATAGATTGCGCGAAACACTTGCAAACATGTGGGGCGATCCAAATGATGATCCTCTTGTCCATGATGGATGTTTTATCTTTCCTGCGATAGCGTGCGGCAATGCGCTGGTTGCCCTTCAACCCGAAAGGGGTTTTAGAGATGCACGCGACGCGGAATACCATGACACAAGCCGTACGCCGCGACATTCCTACGTTGCTTTTTATCTTTATCTTCGTACGTTTTTTGAGGCCGATGCGTTGATCCACATTGGGGCGCATGGAACACTGGAATGGTTGCCCGGTAAATCAGTAGCCCTATCCTCTGAATGCTGGCCCGAAGCTTTGATTGGCAACCTGCCTGTTATCTATCCTTTTATTGTCAACGACCCGGGCGAAGCTGCGCAAGCCAAACGACGCCTTGGGGCAATCACTATTGGACATATCCCCCCTGCCCTTAAACCAAGCGCAACACCCGAGCGGCTAGTCCGTCTTGAAGCTTTGCTCGACGAGTTTTCCAATGCTGACGGGCTCGATCCTAAGCGGCGCGACAGATTGCAATCGGACATTCGCTCCGAAGCTCAAGCCTTGGGAGTTGAAGAGGATCTCGGTCTTGCACAGGCCACATCGACCTCGGAGGCGATCACGCGCATTGATCGCTTTGTCTGCGATATCAAGGAGAGCCAATTTGGCGACGGATTGCATATTTTTGGCCGCGTCCCTGAAACCAAAAGCATATTTCAAACACAGGTCTGCGCGCTATCAGAAAGTACCGGTTTGCTGCGCGCTTTAAATGGTCAGCGTGTTGCGGCAGGCCCATCAGGCTCACCCTACCGCGGGCGGAACGATGTTTTGCCAACCGGACGCAATCTATTCACAACTGACCCTCGAAGTGTACCAACCAGATCGGCTTATGTCCAAGGCGTAAAATTGGCCGAAGAACTGGTCCGGCGGCATCTTCAGGATCAAGGTGATTACCCTAGAAATCTCATTGTTGATCTGTGGGGATCAGCCACGATGCGCACGGCGGGTGAAGAATTTGCAATGGCGCTGCATCTTCTGGGCGTAAAACCACAATGGGACAATGGATCCGAACGTGTGAGTGGGATTGAAATCATTCCAATTGCCGAATTAGAACGCCCGCGGCTTGATGTAACACTGCGCATCTCAGGTCTCTTCCGGGATGTTTTCCCAACGCTCTCAACGCTGTTTTCTCAAGCTGTGCGCACACTATCTCACAAAGATGAGGCGCCAGATTGGAACCCTTATGTTGTGCAAAAGGCCCTATCCCGCGTATTTGGACCAGCACCAGGCAGCTATGGGCTTGGCATGGGCGGTCTAAGTGAAACCTTTACCGACCAAGCCCGCCAGCAAGCAGGAGAAGCTTGGCTTGCGGCAAGTGCCTATTCGTTTGACGGAGATCAGGTTTTACATCAACCCGATGCAATTGCAGAACGGGTTAAAGGTGCTGATAGTTTTGTACATCTGCAAGACCTCGCCGAGACAGACATATTACTTGCATCTGACTACGCCACGCATGAAGCCGGTTTTGCCGCAGCACAAAGTGTAACCGGAGGTGCAGCCGAGTTTTATCATCTGGATAACACGCGCCCCGATGACCCACGAGCCAGAACTCTGAGCGAGGAAGTTGCCCGCGTGGTCCAGGCCCGCGCCAGCACTCCAGACTGGATCGCAGGCATGCAACGCCATGGATTTCGCGGTGCCGCCGAAATTGCCGCAACTCTCGATCATATGGCTAGTTTTGCACAACTTGCCGGCGTGGTTGGCCCGCATCTCTTTGATATGTTTTATGAGGCAACGCTTTCAGATAGTGACGTAAGCGCATTCCTATACGAAAATAACCCCTCTGCCTTTGCAGCCATGAAGGAAAAATTTGAGGCCCTACATGCGTCTGGTCTTTGGATATCAAGACGAAATTCGGTTATTGCCGCGTTTGAAGGGGTAGCCTAATGCGTCCCTTAGCAAAGGGATGGTGTCCTGGTGCCTATACGCCAATGGCCTCTGGTGATGGTTTGATTGTCCGTCTACGGCCCCGCTTGAGTAGACTATCTTTGCAACAAGGCTTGGATATTTGTGATCTTGCAGAACGTCACGGCACAGGCGTCATAGAAATTACAAGCAAAGCTAATCTGCAACTGCGCGGCATCAGACAAGAACAGTATGAAGATATTTTAAATGCTCTTTTGGCTCTTGGGTTGCTTGATGAAACCGCTGAAATTGAAAGTCGCCACAATATTGTTTTGGCGCCAGATTGGGAGCAGGGCAGCTTAAGCCAGACCTTAGCCGAAGAGTTTTATGAACGTTTGCCCGAGTTGCCGGAATTGCCAGCAAAATTCAGCTTTGCGCTGGATGTTGGAAAAACCCGCCGACTTGCCGCAGTTTCGTCCGACATCCGGATGGAGCAGAGCGAAAACGGCGCTGTTTTGGTTTGCGCTGATGGTGCAGAAATGGGTCTATCAGTCCCCCCCAACGATGCAATCACGGCAGCAATTAAATTGGCGCATTGGTTCGCTAAAACAGGTGTTGCTGAACATAAACGGATGCAGGCGCATCTGCAAACACAGGTTTTGCCAGATGAATGGCAGACCCAAGCCAGAACCTCGCACGATGCGCCCCTCGCGCCCGGCCCAAGTGATATCGGATTTGTCCTGGGGGTACCGTTTGGACAGACCGACAGCAAACACCTCAGACAATTACTTCTCTCGCACACACCTCGCGCTATTCGTCTGACACCATGGAGAAGCCTTATCTTGGAAGGCACAGGCCATATCAAAACGCCCCATTTTATTGTTAATCATACCGACACTCTTTTGGCGGTCCAAGCCTGTCCGGGTGCGCCGTCTTGCACAAGCGCAACCGTGGAAACCCGCAATCTGGCCCGTGCCCTTGCAGGTCAAACAAGCGGAATTTTGCATGTATCAGGATGTTCAAAAGGCTGTGCGCATCCCAAAGCGGCCGACATAACACTGGTGAGAGAAAATGGTCAATTTTCACTTATCAAAAAAGGCTGTTCTTGGGACGAACCATCGCGCAAAGGTCTGAGCGCAGATGAAATACTTAACTCAACGGATGTTTTATAATGCCACATAGCTATCAAACCAACGGCGTAGCGATTTATGAACAATCGTTTCGCATGATCCGTGCAGAAAGCGATCTCGCGCGTTTTGATGAGTACGAAGAGATTGTTGCTGTCCGCATGATTCATGCTGCAGGAATGGTAGAATTATCCCAGTTCATCCATTTTTCGCAGGATTTTGCAGTCAACGCTCGCGCGGCCCTAGAAAGCGGGGCACCCATTCTGTGCGATGCGCGGATGGTATCAGAGGGAATTACGCGCACCCGTCTTCCAGCCCATAACGAGGTGATTTGCACGCTGCATGCCGAGGGCATCCATGACCTTGCCGCCAAAATGGAAAATACCCGTTCTGCTGCGGCATTAGAATTATGGCGTCCCCATCTACAAGGGGCCGTCGTCGCCATTGGCAATGCACCGACAGCTCTTTTTCATCTTCTCAACATGCTCCAAGACCCAGACTGTCCACGGCCAGCCGCAATCATTGGTTGCCCAGTTGGTTTTGTTGGCGCATTAGAGAGCAAAGATGCCCTTTGGGAGGCCTGTCCTGTTCCCTGCTGTATTGTAAAAGGACGCCTCGGTGGCAGCGCAATCACTGTTGCCGCAGTCAACGCATTGGCGAACCGTAAGGAATGACCAAATCTAATACGAATAAAGGCACGATCTTTGGCATCGGCTTGGGACCGGGAGACCCCGAATTAATGAGCGTCAAAGCAGATCGCCTCATTCGCACAGCCAGTCATGTTGCATATTTTCGAAAAGCTGGACGCAAGGGTCATGCACGCTCAATTGTAGAGGGGTTGCTTACACCAGACGTGATTGAATTTGCAATGGAATATCCAGTTACAACAGAAATACAGCTGTCAGATCCACGATATAATTACATCTTATCCGAGTTTTATCAAAACTGTGCAGCGCATGTGCGCGATCTGTCCGATCAAGGACAAAGCTTATGTGTTTTGTGCGAGGGCGATCCATTCTTTTACGGGTCCTTTATGCATCTTTACATGCGGGTCAAGGAGACTCAGCCCGTTACTGTTATTCCAGCCATTACCGGCATGTCGGCCGCTTGGACGCAGACCGGCATCCCTATGACATGGGGTGACGATATTTTGACAGTCTTGCTAGGCACACTGCCTAAGGAAGAACTAACGCGTCGTATGGCAGATACGAATGCATTGGTCATCATGAAAATTGGCCGCAATTTTGAGAAAATATCCGAGGCCCTCAAGGCAACTGATCTTTATGAAAAGGCCTGGCTCATTCAATATGCCGCTATGGAAAACAGCTCGGTCCAAAAATTGAGCGATGTTTATGAGAATGTAACGCCCTACTTCTCAATAATCGTTGTCCATGGTCAGGGGCGACGGCCATGACGGGTTGGCTCAAAATTGTTGGACTGGGTCCTGGGGACGAGACTTTTATCACGCCGCAGGTACAGGACGCAGTTGCCAAAGCAAGCGATGTGATCGGGTACTTTCCCTATGTCGCGCGGGTGGTTGAACGCCCTGGCCTTATGCTGCATGGCTCTGATAATCGCGTCGAACTGGACCGGGCCAAACATGCGCTGGAACTAGCACTAGAAGGCAACAAAGTGATTATTGTCTCCTCTGGCGATCCCGGTGTGTTTGCGATGGCAGCAGCCGTATTTGAAGCCGTTGAAGACGGACCAGAAGCTTGGCGGACTATTGAAATAGATGTTCTACCGGGCATCACTGCGATGCTTGCCGCTGCCGCGCGCGTGGGCGCCCCTTTGGGCCATGATTTTTGTGCCATTAACCTGAGTGACAATTTAAAGCCTTGGGAAATTATAGAAAAACGATTGCGATTAGCGGTCGAGGCCGATTTTGCAATGGCGTTTTACAATCCGCGCTCGAAATCTCGGCCAGAGGGATTTGAAAAAGCTTTGCGCATTTTGAATTCTGTATGCAAAGACAGTAGACCCGTCATATTTGCCCGTGCCGTGTCCAGCCCACAAGAAACTATAAATGTCGTTCCCCTGATGGAAGCGACACCACAAATGGCAGATATGCGCACGACGGTCATCGTAGGATCCTCACAGACGCGGATAATCCAACGCCCCGACAAAAGCCCAATTGTTTATACACCAAGGTCGTTGGCACCATGAAACAACCACTGCAGCGCCTCAGAAACATCATTAACTTCTTGACGTTCCCGGTTCAAGTCGGGCCGGTTGATCATGATGACTGGAAGTCTAAGGTCACGGGCGGCATCAATTTTACTGCGCGCTCCGGTTCCTCCCGAATTTTTGGACACAAGAAATTCTATTTTATGGTTTTGCAAAAGGGCGATGTCGTCCTCTTTGGTAAAAGGTCCACGCGAAATAATGCTTTCAAAATCGGGCAGAGGAATGTCAGACGCGGGTGGGTCGACGAGGCGCAACAGGTAGCGATGTTGGGGCCGCGCTGCAAATTCAGAAAGATGCATGCGGCCCACGGCCAGCATGACACGACGCGCGGGCATTTTAAGCCAGTCAACAGCGGCAGCGATACTGTCCACATGGGTCCAAAAATCGCCCCGTTGTGCGATCCAAGGCGGCCTGCTCAGAGCCAGCAAGGGCACTTTCAAATGCGTGCAGGCATCAACGGCATTACGACTCATTTGAATGGCAAACGGATGCGTGGCATCAATCACATGCGTGATCGCAGAGGCTTCTATGTAGTCACAAAGCCCCACGACCCCACCAAATCCGCCTATGCGTTTTGGCAAGGGTTG
>JAQWKM010000026.1 GCA_029247845.1 Paracoccaceae bacterium
GTCTTAAGAGATAGGCCCTCTAAAACTGTCATTTGTATCGGCTTTTCATTAATTTTCGCCTTTTTGACATCATCCCAAACCGTGACTTGCATAACCAAAGCTGATTTTGGGGAAAGTAACAGCGGAATACCAGGCCGTCCAAGGACATAGGCATCGATTTTAACTGCCACATGGTAAAATTGGCTGCCCTCATAAACCGATAATCGTTTTGCTGTCGCCTCTTTGACGGCAGCCATAATTTTCTCAGGGTCCTCTTTACGAGACAGCGGTCCTTTCATCATTTCTTTGCCGACAACCACCGGATAACCAAGTCGAAATTCACCGATAGGATCAGGTTTGTCTTGAGAAGGCATATCCGGAGCACAACCCGCAAGACACGCCATAAAAAAAACAAATGGAATACTCTTCATAGGTTCTTACCCCGTTCAATAAATGGATCTAGACTGGAAAACCCACCCAATAATCTTTAATTTAAATATTTTCGAGTTCTTTTGCAGATATTCCATTTGCGAAATTTTGATCTATATGCCGAATTACCACGTCAATTTCAGAATTCCCAGTTAGAGTTCCACTGCTAACGCAACCGATGCCCGTTTTTCAATCGCTTTCGGCAGCCCGAAAGAATGTTCTGTCGATTATCCCTGACATCGCTACTCGCCAGCCAATAATGTCTGGAAAAACGGGGGCGACGAAGGCATTTGGTGATGGATCCAACTGCCATCCGCAAAATACTAATAGAAAATGTTGACAGCGACGTCGTGCAAAAATGCGATTAATGCTTATATCGCAGAAGCTGACAAAATCTCTCTTGCTGATATTTTGTGCATGCCTTAGTGGGTAAACCGATGGGCCACATGATGGTGGCTAAATCCCTTAAAGACATAAAATCAATTACAGGTAACTTGATAGACCAGAGATATGAAGCAAATACCAAAGCCCACCCTGGCTCACTTGATCTCTGCTCGCTGGCGACAATCTAAAACAAACGGACAATGAACACAGCCGAATTACGCGACAAACTGTTAAACCTTATGGTGGTGGGGCATCAAACAACCGCCTTATAATTGTCCTGAGCACTTTATCTGGTCGTAAAAGAAGAGGCCGCAACTGACGACGATGTCGCCAATTTGCTATATATTCGTCAAATCATCGATGAAAGCCTACGACTTTACCCCCTATCTGCTATCGTTTCACAGACAGCAATGGCTGATGATGCTCTGTGTGTTCGTGAAGTCCGTAAGGGCGATACAGTTATTGTACCGATCTATGCGCTGCACCATTAGTCACCTATTCTGGGAAGAGCCGAGCAGTTTCAAACCAGAACGCTTTGCGGATCCAAAAAAAGATTCACGCTATTCTTATTTTCCTTTTGGCGACGGTCCAATGATTTTCATGGGGGCAAGTTTTGCCGTCCAACAGGCTTTCACTATCCTTGCCACACTTCTAAAGCATGATCGTTTTGCACATTTCAAAGGCCACGAAACTTCGCCAGAGATCACATTGACACTGCGGCCAGAACGCGGCGTATGTTTGATGACAGATCCGATCGACACGACAAATAGTACTGCCTAAGGAACTGTCTGCGCGCTAATCCCTTTTAAGCACGCCAACGTTTTAATAAGAGAAAGCGGCACTGCCCCATCAAAACAAAAATCAAAACAAAAATTTTCAGAGTTCAGCTTAAGGAGCAAAGTTTACACTTTGCTAATATCAAGAAATTCTTGCAAACTTTTTCAATACAAAGCCATATGGATAAAAGACATGATAGCAGTAATTTTTGAAGTGACCCCAAAAAATGGCAAAAAGGATCAGTATCTCGATATGGCGGCAACGATGCGGCCGATGGTACAGCAGATAGAAGGGTTTATTTCCGTAGAACGATTTCAAAGCCTTACAAACCCTCGAAAACTTCTATCAATTTCCTTTTTTGAAGATGAAGCTGCCTTAGACAGATGGCGTAATGTAACTGCTCATCGCTCAGTCCAATCAAAAGCTCGCTCAGAGATTTTTGAGGACTACCGACTGCGCATATCTCACGTCATTCGCGGCTATGAAATGTATGAAAGGAATCAGGCGCCTGAGGACAGCAAAAACATATGAAGGCTTTCTTAAGTGTATTTGAGCGATGAAAAAATTGCGCCCTAAAAGTCCTCAAAATAGCTGTCTGGAGCTTGATATCGCGCAAATGGACTCAGGCTTTGAAAGCGATAAAGCGTTTCGCTAGGTATTTATCAAACGCTTCGAATTGTATCCGTCAGTTGGGGACAAAGGCGTTCTCCTATCGCTTGACTGGCTGGCGTCACCACTGGGAACGCCGATTGTGACTGCCGATGACGCCAAACTCCCTGCTGAAAACTCTCAACCACACTGTATTACCGTCAGAAGTCAGACACCGCCAATGGAAACAGCCTTCACGTCTTCGTCTATGTAAGGTACGTATGGAGCAAAATTTTCCGCAAACATATTGACCAATTTTTGGGCCTGTTCGTCGTAAGCTTCCTGCCCTTTCCATGTTGCCCGTGGATCAAGAAGTGAATCGTCGACGCCTGCTACAGTAATCGGAACTTGAAAGCCAAAGTTCTCATCCTTACGAAATTCTACTCCCGACAGACCACCATTCAAAGCCGCAGTCAAAAGAGCCCGAGTGGCTTTGATTGGCATCCGATTGCCCTGCCCATAGGCGCCACCAGTCCAACCGGTATTTACAAGCCAGCACGTCGCCCCATGATGGGCAATTTTATCGCGCAGCAGGTTTCCATAAACCTCGGGCCGTCGCGGCATGAAAGGAGCACCAAAGCACGTCGAAAACGTTGGTTCAGGCTCTGTGACACCGCGCTCTGTTCCGGCAACTTTTGACGTAAAGCCCGATAGAAAGTGGTACATAGCCTGGGCTGGAGATAAGCGCGCGATTGGAGGTAATACCCCAAACGCATCACAGGTTAGCATGATGATATTCTTGGGATGGCCGCCCAGCGCAGTTTTGGAAGCGTTTGAAATGTAGCTCATAGGGTAGGCACAACGCATGTTCGCAGTCAGACTATCGTCTTTAAAATCAAGCTCTTTGGTTTCAGGATCAAAGACCATGTTCTCGATCACAGTCGCAAATTTTGAGGTAGTCGCAAATATCTCTGGCTCGGCTTCTGCATTAAGGTTGATCGTTTTAGCATAGCAACCCCCTTCAAAGTTGAACATTCCACGATCTGACCAGCCGTGCTCATCATCACCGATCAAAATCCGATCAGGATCGGCTGACAGGGTCGTTTTACCAGTACCTGACAAGCCAAAAAACACCGCCGTATCTACAGGATTGTCAACGGCATGATTGGCAGAACAATGCATCGCCATGACGCCCTTTGGGGGCAGCAGGTAATTCAAAAGCGTAAACACTGATTTTTTATTTTCGCCGGCATATTCAGTCCCACCAATCAAAATAAGCTTTTTCTCAAAATTCATTGCAATCACTGTCGAAGAACGACATCCGTGCCGGTCTGGATCGGCTTGAAAGCTAGGGCAGTTAATAACAGTATATTCTGGTACGTATTGATCGAGTTCAGAGCGTTCAGGACGGCGCAGTAAATGGCGTATAAACAGGCTATGCCATGCAAGCTCGGTCACAAGGCGGATATTGAAAGACAACTCACGGTCTGAGCCTGCATAAAGGTCCTGTACAAAATAATCTTTGCCGCCCATATGAGAAATCATATCCTCAAAAAGTATGTCAAAAGCCGTTTGTGACATTTCAGCATTGTTTTCCCACCAGATGGCATCTTTTACATCAGCCGTTTTGACAATATGTTTGTCTTCTGGAGAACGCCCTGTGAATTTTCCCGTTGATACTAGGAAAACTCCACCAATTCCCAATTTTCCTTCGTGGCGATCCATTGCAAATTCTAAAAGATCAGATTCCAGATAGTTGTAGTAGACATTGCCTAGTCCGGTGATTTTTTGACCCTCTAACCGACTGTTTGGATTAACCCGTCCAAATGTCATTTTACAACTCCAATCATACTTATAGTTTCGCAAACTTATTACGGCCTTTAACGCAATTTTATTTTTAAGCTTTGTGCCAAAGACTGAGATGATTTGGGAAATACACAGGGGAAAAAGAAATTAACAGAGGTGATCCGAAAAGTTAGCGCAATCACCTGAAAGTTAGCGCAATCAAATGGCTTGGCACACAACAAAAGACTTTGGAGCAGTAAGGCAGGTATGGATTGAAAAAATGTAAGTTGAAATTATTAATTTAATGATTCGCTATTTATATTGATTAAACGATTATCAAAATCGCATAATATCTAAAACCAGATTATGACAAGGATGCATAGTATGTCAAAAATTGCACTCGACTATAATGACCGAAATATTTTAACGTTGTTATCGATGATATTAGAAGCGGAAGGTTTTTCTGAGGAAACCTATGACGCTTCCACCAAGAAAATATCAAACTTAGCTATTTTAGACGTCAGCCCACCCTATATCGACGGAATGAATTTGTTGCAGAAACTACGGAAAAAAAGCGATGTTCCAGTAGTTTTTCTGACGTCTAAAAATGCTGTAACCGATGAAAATATTTGATCACTTTTATTCTCAGAGACCGTTAAATTATTCTGAGAATAACTCGGGCTTGGGTCTGGCTATTTCAAAAAATATCGACGAAGCTCATGATAGTTTGAGCTGGGCAGAAATTTTACATCCCTCACTCGCTGACGTCAAATCAGAGCCGCTTGGTATAAGATTTTTCGCAGGGCTTCAAGTCTAGAGCCCATCGTGACACAGGCAATTATTCAAAAGACAATTCATGCAAGCTGTGTGCTCATCCAAACTAGTGGAGTGCTAATTTTGGGACCTTCTGGATCTGGGAAGTCCTCTCTAAGCCTTCGTTTGATCGGCTTGGGAGGTAAATTAGTTGCAGATGATCAAACAATCCTGACTCATGACAAAGACCAGATAATCGCAACGTGTCCAGCAGCGATTCAAGGTAGGATCGAAGCGAGGGGCGTTGGTATCGTAAACCTAAGTTCTGAAAAATGCGCACAAATTTCTCTAGTTGTAGATATGGGTTCAACCGTCAAAAAACGAATGCCCATAAATGAGACATATAATCTATTTGGCATGGATCTTCCCCTGATTCGGTTCGCTCCACTAGACGCGTTTGCAGAAGCTGTTTACTATTCAATTACCGGCAACTTAGAGCGCGGGTAGTTAAGGCAATTAATGATCGCTTCCTCTGAAATGAACGTTGTTTTGGTGACCGGGCCGTCTGGTGCGGGCAGATCAACCGCAATAAACGCATTGGAAGATCTAGGCTACGAACCGATTGATAACCTACCTATTTCTTTGCTAAGTCGCGTTGCAGACTCTGCAATAATGCAAAAGCCACTTGCAATCGGGATCGATATTCGAAACCGTGATTTTTCCACACATGGTGTTATGGATATTTTAGAGGAGCTATCTCGTCGTGAAGGTTTGAACACAGAATTGTTATACCTAACATGCGATGCCAAAGTACTCCAGCTTAGGTATTCAGAGACGCGCCGTAGGCATCCCCTAGCACCGGCCGAGACCCCCACTATTGGAATAGCACGCGAATTTGATTTACTTAGTCCGATTAAATCAAGAGCAGATATTCTGATTGATACATCAGACATGTCACCCCATGACCTACGCAACGACATTGCTAAATGGTTTGCTACTGGAAAATCACAAAAACTGGCGGTGTCTTTGCAGTCATTTTCGTATAAGCGCGGTCTGCCGCGCAGCGTCGATACATTGTTTGATTGTCGATTTCTTCGCAATCCTTATTGGGAAAAAGGTCTGCGCTCACATAGCGGAAAATCAATTTTCGTAAAAGCATACATTCAAGATGACAAGCGATTCGAAATATTCTTTGCAAAAACTCTAGATTTGATCAAATATCTACTACCAGCCTATGTCGAAGAAGGTAAAAATCACTTTTCAATCGGGTTTGGGTGCACTGGTGGGCAACATAGATCAGTTGCAATGGTAGAAATTTTGAGCGAAGCGCTTGTAAAGGAGGGTTGGCAAGTGTCAGTTAGGCATAGAGAAATGGAACGTAATTAAGTTTGATCAGTTTGTCTGACCAAACAAATCTGAGGGAATAAAAGCGTGATTGGCATCGTTATTGTCGCGCATGGTGGTTTGTCGAGGGAATACCTAGCGGCTGTAGAACACGTGGTGGGAAAACAAGAAGGTATCGCTACTGTGGCGATTGAACCGACGCATGACCGTCGGGTCAAAGAGACCGAAATCTGCAACGCTGCTGAACAAGTGGATGCCGGCGATGGAGTATTGATCGTAACTGATATGTTTGGAGGAACCCCTTCGAACCTCTCCATGCTCGCCTGTAAGCCACAAAATCGAAAAATTGTTTACGGTGCAAATTTACCCATGCTGATCAAATTGGCAAAGTGCAGGCGCATGCCGATACAGACTGCCATAGATACCGCTTTAACGGCAGGGCGGAAATATATTGATTACCACGATGGATCAAAATAGATGGCTAAAAAAATTAAACGTTCTTTCAAAATTATCAACCAGAAAGGTCTTCACGCCCGCGCTTCCGCCAAATTTGTTGAGACCGTCGAACTATTTGATGCCTCAGCAGAAATATGGAAAGACGGCTTAAATGCTTGCGGGAGCAGTATAATGGGTCTTTTGATGTTGGCAGCATCACAAGGAACAAGTATTGATGTAGAAATACATGGAGTTCAATCAATTGAACTGGCGGATGCACTGGAAACACTAATTGGCAACCGTTTTGGTGAAAATCACTAAAGCTGCAAAGGACGTGCCTGCGTATGGATGGTACTCAAAATCATGAAAATTTAGCTCCAGTAGAACCGGACACGTCTGTACCTCTGAGTGCAGAACCCTATGACAAACGCAGGCTTTCTTATGCAAACACATTTGAAAACCAATTCCAGCGCTTCACTATTCAAACCATCGAGCTTTTGACAGCACGAATGCGCCTCTTGCGCAAAATCCGTCACTTTGAAGCAAATGGTGTTCCCAGTGGACAGGCTTTTTGGAAAAAAGCTCTAGACATAATGGGTATAAAGCTCATGGTGCCTGCGGATCAAATTGCCCGCATCCCTCGCAAAGGTCCCCTTATTATCACAGCAAATCACCCCCATGGCCTCATCGACGGTATGATTTTAGGGGAATTGATAGGCAATGTCAGAACGGACTACAAAATACTAACCCGATCTTTGCTAACCGGCATCGCAGAAATTGACGAATTTATGATACCCGTACCCTTTCCACATGAAGAAAACGCTTTAGAAAAAAATCTCTGGATGCGCAAACAGGCCATGGATCATTTAAAACATGATGGTGTGGTCGTAATTTTTCCATCAGGATCTGTTGCGTCTTCTGAAACGATGTTTGGATCAGTTGTTGAAAAAGAATGGAACCCATTCACGTCTAAAATGATTCAAAGGTCTAAAGCGCAGGTATTGCCAATTTTCTTTCCCGGTTCAAATTCAAGATGGTACCAGATCGCAAATCAGCTCTCAGAAACGCTTAGACAGGGCCTGTTACTCTATGAAATTGCACATGCCATGAACAAACCTCAGGCCCCAATAGTTGGCACTCTAATCAATCGAGAAACAATCTCCGAGTGGTCACACAATCCGAGGGGCTTTATGACTTGGTTAAGGTCTGAAACATTGGCCCTTGGCATAAATCCTATCGCGTAGGTACCGGCACATCACCGCGATAATCATAAAATCCACGCTGCGTTTTTCGACCCAACCACCCTGCCTCAACGTATTTGGTCAGAAGCGGACAAGGCCGATACTTTGTGTCTGCTAAGCCGTCATGCAAGACATTCATAATTGCCAAACAAGTATCCAGCCCAATAAAATCGGCAAGTTCTAATGGGCCCATTGGATGATTTGCGCCAAGCTTCATAGACTGATCGATTGCCTTAACAGATCCTACCCCTTCATAAAGGGTATAAACCGCTTCATTGATCATCGGCATCAGAACCCTATTCACGATAAAGGCGGGAAAATCTTCTGCGCTAGCTGCAGTTTTACCCAGACTCTCAACAACTTGAAAACAAATATCATATGTTTCCTGGTCTGTAGCAATTCCGCGAATAAGCTCTACCAATTGCATGACTGGAACTGGATTCATAAAGTGGAAGCCCAAGAATTTTTCGGGCCTATCCGTTCGACTGGCAAGGCGGGTAATCGAAATAGAAGACGTGTTAGATGTTAAAATCGTATGATCCAGAATATGCGGTATAAGAGAGTCAAATATCTTTTGTTTTGTACGCTCGTTCTCAGTCGCTGCCTCAATGATGAGATCTGACTGACCAAGCGAGATTATATCAGTCGTTATTTGAATTCTCTTGAGCGCGGCTGTATGAGCATCTTCGGTTATCTTTCCGTTCTTGACCTGCCGGTACATATTTTTGTCTATAAGACCACGCGACGCATCAAGCGCCTCTTGATCGATATCATGAACCTGAACTTGATACCCCGCCATCGCCATAACATGGGCAATACCATTTCCCATTTGACCTGCGCCAATGACACCAACTGTTGACACTTTCATGTGTAAATTTCCCAACTTGTTTGTTCCATAATATCCACCTCATTGGGTCAGGCGCAAGAGCGGGCAACTATAAGTTAGCATTAGTTTTACCTTTGGGAAGTCAGACACAGATACTTTCTGGCCTTTGATTGGGATCAAAAGAAGGCGAGTTAAGGCGTTTGTAAGATTAAACCGAAATTTTACGTCATTACGATACAACACTTCAGTATGTAAGACCATCTTCGGACCATCTAATTAATCCGTATTTTACATGCTTGGGCAGTGCGCAGACTTTTGGACAGAATATGTCCAGAGGTGGATTTTACAGAATTTCACTGCACTCAGCACCTACTGTGCAAACTACAATCCGTCGATTGCCACCGATTTGGAATTTTACAAGATACGCTAAAACGTAATTGGTGGCATAAAATCAAAGAACTGTTAGAGGCTTAAAAAATAAGCAGTATTTTATTGTGGGTTGACCCCATAACTGGCACTTCAGTACCAACCAGATGAATTTTATAACGGCCTCTGATGTCTCGGCTGTCAACACAAAGGCTAGCGGCATTCTTCATTATCGATCAAGCCGTTATGACTGGGTACAACCAGAGCCACATTTACCTTGCTTATTTGGCCAAGAGCTGGCCTTGCGTCTACAGGCCTCCTAAAACATGCCGTTATAAAATGTTTGAAAATGAAGTTAATAATACATAAAAGACCTGCCCGAATCATGGACAGGTTTTAAATTTTCTTGTAAGATAAAGACCTTATCCAAGCTTCTGAGTAAGCTCAGGCACAGCATCGAATAGATCCGCAACAAGACCAAAATCCGCCACTTGAAAGATTGGCGCTTCTTCGTCCTTGTTAATTGCGACGATGACCTTGCTGTCTTTCATCCCTGCCAAGTGCTGGATAGCACCTGAGATACCGACCGCTACATATAAATCAGGTGCTACCACTTTACCGGTTTGACCAACTTGCCAATCGTTTGGCGCATAACCGCTGTCAACTGCAGCACGCGATGCGCCCACTGCTGCATTTAAGGCATCGGCAAGTTTTTCGATAACAGCAAAATCTTCCTCGCTGCCAACACCGCGCCCACCGGACACAACAACACCGGCCGATGTCAGTTCGGGGCGATCACTTGCAGCGACTTTATCCTCTACCCATGAAGAAAGCCCCGGGTCGCCAGCAGCGCCGATGCATTCAATAGACGCTGATCCACCCTCTCCTGCTGCGTCAAAGTTGGCAGTACGCACAGTAACAACCTTTTTCGCATCTGATGACTGAACAGTCTGGATAGCGTTACCGGCATAAATTGGGCGCTCAA
>JAQWKM010000032.1 GCA_029247845.1 Paracoccaceae bacterium
GCGATATACCGCCTTGCCCTCAAGCACATAAAGTCCATGTTCCATGACGTGAGTTTCAGAAAATGGAATAAGCCCACCAGACTGAAAGGTGACGATATTGACGTGCATATCATGGCGCATGTCACTGGGATCAACAAAGCGTGTTGTCGCCCATTTATCATCTGTGTCCGGCATCGAGATCGGCGCAATATCGCGTTCGTTCACAACAAAAACCTCCGGACGGTCTAGACCCTCTAATGCCACATAGGCCTTTCTGATCCAGTGGAAAACGGTCTTGTTTTGGCCCCCATTGATGACCTGCCAATCTGCTCCTGCAGGAATATAGGCATAGCCCCCTTCAACCATATGAAATTCCTGCTCTCCAACGCGCAGCGAAAGTGCACCCTCAACCACAAAAAGGACTGTTTGCCCCCCCTTATCAGTTTCAGGACGTTCACTGCCACCATGGGGCTCTAATTCCATAACATAGTGGCTAAAGCTTTCGGCAAACCCGCTCAAGGGACGCGCCAAAACCCACATACGCATGCCCGTCCAGAATGGCAGTGCGCTGGTCACAATATCGGTATTTGTACGGCGAGGGATAACAGCATAGGCCTCTGTGAACATTGACCGATCAGTCACAAGCTCGCTCTGAGCAGGTAAACCGCCTTTGGGACTGTAATATTTAGGATGCGACATCACAGGTTTCCTCTATGGGTTAGCCGTAGTCTACAATATTGCTCTAGAATGACCAAGGTGGCGCTGACGCGAAAGACTGCTTTGGAAAAATTGAAAACCTTCAAAGTCCCTCTGGCTGACCAATGACAAAGATCCGTAACTTTTGAGGCTGGTAAAGCCACCTAGCCACAGAGTTTGCCTTTTCCAGTGTCACGGCATTTACCTTGTCATTGCGCGTTTTGATATAACTTGGGTCCAGACCTTGCATCTGCATTCCGACTAAAATTCTGGCAATTGGCGCATTCCCATCAAAACGCAAAGGATACGCCCCAGTGAGATAGGTTTTGGCACGATCAAGCTCTTCCTGCGTGATCCCATCAAACGAAATTTTGGTCCACTCAGCACGCAATACATCCAGAGCCTCAGCAATGGTGTCATTGGCACTTGAGAACTGACCGATATAGAGATCTGCATAATCTCGCGAGGCCAAATAGGAATTGACGCCATAGGTTAGCCCGCGCTTTTCTCGGATTTCACGCATCAGGCGGCTTTCAAACCCACTGCCGCCAAAAATCTGGTTCAGGATATAAGCAGCAAAAAAGTCCGGGTGTTCACGGTCGATACCCGCATGTCCAAATAGCGCGACTGATTGTAGCGTTGGATAGTCTATTACGTGCACCCCCTGTGTGAGGCCAAGTGAGGCTTGCTCTGGCAAGGAGCGCGGACTGGAGTCGGGCAAACCAGCCATCAGGTTCTCTATCAGATCAGTGAGCTCTTGAGCAGTAATATCACCAACCGCCGAGACATAAGCACGATCTAGCACCATTGCATATTGATGCGTCGCTTTGAGATCCCGAATGCTAAGGCCAGTCACAGTTTCAATTGTCCCATTGCCGTCGCGTGCATAAGAATGATCACCATAAGCTTCATCATTAAACGCATTAGAGATAATAGCATTTGGATCTTTTTTATTAGCTTTTAGCCCAGTCAACACCTGAGCGCGAACCCGTTCAACCGCATCTGCGTCAAACCTAGGCGCGATTAAAGACTGACGCAGAAGTGCAATGGCCTCGTCCCGGTTTTCGGTTAAAAAACGAGCTGATATGAAGACACTATCTTGGTTGGCACCGTAACCGAAGCTGGCCGCAAGCGCCTCTTTGGCGGCTGCAAACTCTTGGACTTTTAAGTCACCCGCGCCTTCTTCCAACAGGCTCATCATCAAATTCGTTGCACCAGCCTTTTCAACCGGATCAATCCCGGTGCCGCCATCAAATCGCAATTCAAACGCCACAAAGGGAATGTTGTGATCTTCGACCAACCATACTTTAATACCCGAGGGTGTTTTTAATGTCTGAATGTCAGTTGCCGCAGCAAGTGGCCCAGTAAAAAGGCATAAAATTAATGCAAAAACGCGTTTCATTCGCTTGCCTCCTTTGGCTTCATCAACCATCCGGTAACGGATGTTTGTTCTTTAAGAACCAATTTGGCGGCGGCCATAATATCGTCCTGCGTAACTGCTTGCAAAATGTTCGGCCACTCATGAATATCATCAAGACTTAAGCCAGATGTCAGCGCGGCACCATAAGCATTGGCAAGCCCCTGCACACTATCGCGTGCATAAATCTCAGAGGCTCGAAACTGTTTTTTGAGCCGGTTGAGCTTATCAGGGTCAACGCCTTCTTTTAAAAACTCGACAATCGCTTGATCAAGCGCAGCCTCAGCCTCTTCTAAGGACACACCGTCATAGGGCACAATCACAAAACCAAAACTTGCATCATCAAGAGCCGTCCCACCATAAAAAGCCGTCGTATAGACTGCGGTTTGTGCTTCAAACTGAAGCTTTTGAGTCAAGACAGACGTTTGACCACCCCCCAGTATCTCAGCAAGCAAAGTCAAAGCAGCAGGCACCGATTGATCGCTGGGGTTGCGCTCTGGTGCCAGATACGTTCGGGTCACATAAGATTGAGCGACACGTTCGTCGGAATATGTCATACGGCGAGCGGAGATATGCGGCGGCTCCTGCGGACGCTCTCTGGGCAAAAGATCTGGGTTTGCGGGGATTACACCATAGATTTGTTTGGCGAGTTCAAAAACTGCCTCAGGTGTCACATCCCCTCCAACAACCAAGATTGCATTATTAGGCGCATAAAATTGGCGGTAGTAGGCCAAAGCATCCTTAAGTGTGAGGCTCTCCATCTCATGACGCCATCCGATAACAGGCCTCCCATAAGGGTGATTGAGGAACAGAGCCGCACGGCGTTGTTCGCCAAAAAGCGCACCGGGGCTATTTTCCACTCGCTGATTGCGCTCTTCGATGATGACATCCCGCTCAGTCAAAATATCATCCGGACCCAGATACAGATTAACCATACGGTCAGCTTCCATTTTCATCATCAAAGGCAACCGATCTGCGGCAATCCTTTGAAAATAACCAGTATAGTCATAGCTGGTAAACGCATTATCACTGCCGCCATTTTCGGCAACAACACGAGAAAATTCGCCGGCGTCCATTGTCTTGGTCTGTTTGAAAAGTAAATGCTCAAGAAAATGCGCTACGCCGGATACGCCTGGATCCTCCTCCCCGGATCCCGCCTTATACCAAACCATATGAACAACAACTGGGGCGCGGTGATCTTCGATCACGACGACTTCCATTCCATTTTTAAGCCTGAAGTCAGTGACTTGGGCAGAAATATCAGCAATGACCCAATTCGGGAGCAAAACGAAAATACTCAGCACCACACGAAAAAAATGCATTAAAAGCCCTCCTGAAGAGAATAAGATAAAGCCTTATGTAGACCTCGCAAGGGATTATCACAAAAATATGACCATAAAACGTTATTTAAGTCACATAAAATTTAGATATTTTTTAAATTTCTTAATATCCTAACTTAGCCAGCCACGCGTTTAGAAATCTCATACGCGGCGACAGCTAATTTTTTTTGTCAAATTGGGAGAGCGGTTGAGATACCGTAGTCTTAGGTGCCACTCTGGCTCTCATCTGCAATACTACATTTTCTCTTGCACGAGACGGGGTCTCTGCACGATTGACGCCTTCCGCTTGAGGGCGGCGTAAACGTACGGTTTGACTTGGTTTCTGAAGAAATTTACGCAGAGTGAAAGTAATCTCTTTTTCCAAGATTTCATGGCTGCCAAAGGCTATATTCGCTGTCTTATTTTGGTTGCATTCTGAGACTAAAACAACCGGATTAGCAGCGCTCAAAAGCGTTCTTATCATATAAATCCCCATTAACACCAAAGCTTTAATAGACGATCTCTAGAAGGAGGTCATACCCTGTTTTCAGGAGAGCTAAAAAATGCCAATCCGATTGCTCCAGCAAAAATTGCAATATCGGCGACGTTAAAGGCGTATGGGTTATCAAACCCGCAACATGACATATTTAAAAAATCGGCAACGGCGCCGTAAACCACGCGGTCAAATGCGTTGCCCAAAGCGCCTCCAATCAAAAGGCCCGCAGAAATATGCCCAAGTCTATCTGGTGGTTCTCGCCACATCCAAATGACGATACCTATGCACACAACTACGGAAAATCCTGTCAATATCCAGCGTTGAACACCATCCGATGAAGAAAATAGGCCAAAGTTAACGCCGTAATTCCACGCCATTGCGAAATTTAAAAATGGCGGGAAGACATCCACATACCCAATGGTTTGCAAGTCGAGATAAAAGACTACGAGGACTTTACTGACTTGGTCTACCAAAAAGGTCAGAACAGCCGATATCAGCATTAAGTACCGCATATTAATGTCTGAAATGACGCATGCCAGTAAAGACCATGGCTAGTCCGGCTTTATCAGCAGCGGCAATAACTTCGTTGTCTCGCATTGATCCACCCGGTTGAATGACTGCCGTTGCGCCCGCTTCCGCCGCGGTCAAAAGACCGTCCGAAAACGGGAAAAATGCATCTGATGCCACAACAGACCCTTGGGTTAGTGGGTGAGAGAGTTTAAGCTGTTCTGCCATATCCAGCGATTTTCGTGCAGCAATGCGACAACTGTCCACACGGCTCATCTGCCCTGCCCCCACACCAACGGTTGCACCGTCTTTAACATATATGATGGCGTTGGATTTGACGTGTTTGGCAACAGTCCAAGCAAATAGCATATCGGCCATTTCGGTTTCGTTTGGTTGGCGTTTTGTAACAACATTCAACGCGTTCAGATCTAAATGGCCCGCGTCTTTATCCTGTATTAAAAATCCACCCGACACTTGTCGTATCGTTTGATTTGCCTTAGCAGGATCCGCCATCCCACCAGTCGTCAAAAGCCTTAGGTTTGGTTTTTTAGAAAACACCTCAATCGCTTGCTGTGTGGCATCGGGCGCAATCACAACTTCGGTAAAGATATCCGCAATCTTATGAGCGGTCGCTTCATCCAAAGTTTGGTTAAACGCAACTATGCCACCAAACGCGCTGGTACGATCACAATCATAAGCACCACGATACGCCTCTAATATATTTTGGCCGCGCGCAACTCCACAGGGGTTTGCATGTTTGATGATTGCGCAAACTGGCCCAGTTTCAGCATCGAATTCACTAACCAGCTCGAAAGCAGCGTCAGTATCATTGATATTATTATATGACAGCTCTTTACCCTGATGCTGAATGGCGGTTGCAACACCTACCCGTCCAGAACCGTCGACATAAAAGGATGCGCTCTGGTGCGGATTTTCACCGTACCGCAGTTCTTGCGCCAACGTTCCGGAAAAACTCGCTCGGCGGGGTTTCTTTTTATCCAAAGCCATCGCAAACCACTGCGACACAGCAGCGTCATAGGCTGCGGTGCGCGCATATGCGCGCTGAGCCATTTTCTGACGGAAGACCAAGTGAGTATGGCCATCTGAACCGGACAGCTCTGCAAGAAGCTCTTCGTAATCCTCAACGTCCACTACTGTCGTCACGAAAGCATGATTTTTTGCTGCCGCCCTTATCATAGCGGGGCCACCAATATCTATGTTTTCAATGCAAGTGTCATAATCGGCACCGTCAGCGACTGTCTCTTCAAAAGGATAAAGGTTCACGACTAACAAATCGATACCAGTAATGCCATGCGTCTCCATCGATGCCAGATGCTCGGGGTTATCGCGCAGAGCCAAAAGACCACCGTGTACGTTGGGATGAAGGGTTTTTACTCGACCACCCATCATTTCGGGGTAATTGGTAATCGAAGCGACATCTGTGACTGCAATGCCCGCCTCTCTTATTGCTTCTGCACTACCGCCCGTTGAACATATTTCTATTCCACCGGCCGCAAGCGCCCTCGCAAGATCGATGAGGCCTGTTTTGTCCGAAACGGAGATAAGTGCACGGCGCACGGTGGACAATTCAGTCATAAATTTAGTTCCATTCTCTTTTATTTTGTATTGCTGATGTCTTCTAGGTCGTCTCTGGACAAGAAATCGGTCTCTTGTACTTTTGACAAAGACCAGCGCACACGCGTTGCATACTCTATTGCGCGGAAAGATAAAACGACCTGTTTGGTTGACCTGGGCCTAAGTCGGTTTTTTTCGAAGTAGACACTCGGTTCTAGGGTAACCTCAACGTCAGCATCGTAGCGAAACACCCAAATCTCCCCGGTTTTGAGAGCCAAAGACACGGCCATTCCGCCCAAGTCAACTTCGGCGACTACGTCGGGGTGCAAGTGAAACCGTAGCTGAAACAGGATACCTTGCGGGCCTGAGGCGTCAAACGCCTTTTGGAAAGGTTTTTGGTCCTTGGGATCAAGGGTCAACAGCATGTCTTCGCCAGACAAAGCACTCCCGTCCAATGATAAGTCTAAACGCCGCACATGCGTCAAACCATTGTGTTTTAGATATCCATTATGACCAGCTTCAAATTTTAAGCCTTGAGTGGTTTCAGGAAATTCATACGGAACTCTGCTTGGGCCATCAATTAAGGATTCGTTTTCTGTATTGGTATGCGACAGAGGCCGGCCGAGACTTGCACTAGAAATCCCATTTAAACAGAGGGTCGAATGCGATGGAGTCGCCCGTCCTGCCCGCCTCCAGTCTGCTCCAAAGCTCTCACCCGAGCCGCAGTTCACAATCAGAGGGCTGCGCCCGGAGGATAGCTCAAAAGCTAAAGTAGATGCATGCCCATTGATCGAGGCGCGCCCCGTAGGCGGCGATGCGGCATCTAGAATAATACTGGTGCGTCCCGCTGACAAACGCGCATAGCCCATAACCAGCAAGCCTGAGGTCACAGTTTTATTACCCGAGTGAACAAGCGCCATATCAAGGCGCCCCTCTAATCCTTTACCACCACCATGAAAGCGCGCGAGCGATCCATCGACGTGACGCAAAGAGCGCAATGTCGGAGCAATCCGATCCAAGGCTTCAAGATGCGCATCGGATGGAATCCAACCCGCTTCGGTCAGGGCAGAAGCCACCCATGTCAGCAAAGTAAAAACCTCAAGAAGTTCTTCGGGGTTTCTCGTGTGGATACCCCCTGTTGCATCAACTTGAGTGCGGCACTCGCGGGCCAAAGCACTTGTCGCTGGGCGGACGTGTTGTTCCATTCCCTCTAGGGTCAAGCCCGCGAAGATGAGCCCAGTCAAAGCTTCAAATCGCGGCAAACCAGGCGTAGTTTTGGACCAGCGCTTTGACAAAAATAATGTCTGGCGACCTAAAGATTGAAAAAATATTTCAGACTTTTCTGGTTCGATTCCTTGTAACAACATGAAACCGTGGTGGATCCACCGGATAAGACGACGGCCAGTCAGATCAGGTATCCAGCCCGGACCGGACCCACGGCCATATATATCGATCCACCTCTGCACCCATTCCTGCGAAATTTTGCGCGAATGTTTGTCAGCGACAGACGCCAGATCATCGAGCCAGCCAAACCCGTGCGCCTCCTGAGTAAAACCATCTGCAGGCGAGGCAATATCCCAAAGCACGGTGTCTGGGGCCTCAACTAAGTGGCCCGCAAACATGATATTGCCTGCTTTCAGTTGAAGACCACGAGCGTAGCTTCCAATCGAACGCGGCTCAGGTTGCTTTACAAAGCCAGTAGCGGGTTTGGAAAACCCGAGCGCACGGGCATGCAACCAATGCATAAATCGTAAGTGTTGCGAAGATAGATTACCGGACTTTGTCATGAGTGTGCCTGTGACAGTGAGACTATGCTGACAACACCAAAGTCGTGATTCATTCTAATTCTCCGGCCATCCCAATCAGTATATACAGTAATTTTTTCATGCTTTCCTGCGCAAGACAGATACGAAAAAGCCATCCATCCCGCCCTCGGAAGAAAGATAGTCAGGCCGCAGTCGTAAACCAAGGCTTTCTATAAACCATTCACTCTGCACGGACGCAAAGTTAAACATCTCAGGATCGACTTCAAAATCAGGATTCTGTTCCAAAGCGGTTTCAACCTGAACCTCACCTTCATCCGGCAATAGAGAACACGTACAGTAAACCAGCAGCCCCTCAGGAGCCAACAAAGTAAGAGCATGATTAAGCAAGCTTTCTTGCAACTCAATGAGTACACCAAAATCTGTTCCATCCTTGGCATAGGATAAATCTGGGTGACGCCGCATCGTACCCGTTGCCGAGCATGGCGCATCAAGAACAATAACATCATATTTTTGGGCAGTCAGTTCAAAAGCATCTATCGCCTTAACATCAGCCTTAAGTCTGGTGCGATTGAGGTTTTCCTCTAAAAGTTTCAAACGGCGTTCAGAAATATCAACTGCCGTCACTTGCGCACCGGCAGCACTAAGCTGAAGTGTTTTGCCCCCCGGAGCAGCGCATAGATCAAGTGCAGTTTTGCCCTTAAGGTCCTTCAAAAGCCGCACTGGAATAGCGGCAGCCACATCTTGAACCCACCAATCCCCTGCTTCGAAGCCAGAAAGTTTGCTAATTTGACCAGCATTGGCCAATCGTACCGATTGGCCAAGCATAACTTGCCCTCCCAATTCGTTTGCAACTTGGCTTGCCTGCTCTGGGTATTTCAGCGTCAAATCAACAGGTGGGGTCTCAAACTGTATATTCTCAATCTTACCCACAGTGTCCTTACCATAAGCGTCAGATAATGGCCCTCTCAACCATTCAGGCATCCGCGAGGCCCTTAAATTTGCCCAGTGGTTGGGACCTTTTTGGGCCACTTTACGCAAGACTGCGTTCACGAGACCTCTGAACTGAGAAAATTTCTTTTCCCGTCCCACAAGATTAACCGCCTCATTGACTACGCCATGCGCCTGACTGCCACAGCAAATCTCAACAGTTGCAAGTCGCAAAATATTACGTACTTTGGGGGGTGGCTTTTTTTGTAAGAATTTTGCCAGAACGCGATCTGCCCGTTCAACTCCGCGCAAAGTTTGTAGCGCCAACCGCTGAGCACGAGCGCGATCAGGCGGTGTAAGTGACAAAAATTTCTTGGTTGCCGTAAGTTCGGATAATAATTTACCATCATTTATCACACTATCCAGCATTGAAATTGCCATAGACCGCGGTGTCTCTTCAAATTTAGGCATAGAGGTTCCCTTGCCTTGGCTCATGACAGAGGTATATCAATAACTGAGTTGTAGAGGTTAATACTATGTCGCAAGAAAAAGAACTCCCTCCTGAAGCGAAGCGTGCCTTAGCCGAAGCCGAAGACCGTCGCCAAAAAGCAGCCAAGTTGGATCTTCCAAAAGAACTTGGGGGCCGTGACGGTCCCGAACCCGTGCGATTTGGAGATTGGGAAAAGAAAGGTCTTGCAGTCGATTTTTGAAACTTATTCAAACCGATCACCCGTTTTTATATCAGCACCATTCATAAATTCATCTGTATTTTGGGCCAAACGCCCCGCTTTTTGTAGGCGGGTAATGCGTATGGCGCCAATGGCGCAGGCAATTTCCAGTCGATTATTCAAAACCTGACCCGCAGCCGACAGACCCGTCTGAGCCTTAACCACTTCTGACGCCAGACATTTCAAACGCTCGCCCTCGTAAAAGGTCCAAGCCCCAGGAAAGGGCGATAAGCCTCTTATCTGACGGTCAACCGCTTCAGCCGTCTGGCTCCAATCTATGTGGGCCTCAGATTTATCAATTTTAGCAGCATAGGTAATACCCTCCAAGAGTTGCGCTTTCACCGTCAGATTAGACATATTTTTTATGGCCTCATCGATCAGTTTAGCACCGATATCAGACAGCCGATCATGCAAGACAGCAGTCGTTTCGTCAGATCTGATATCTGTCGCCTCTACGAGCAAAATCGGACCAGTGTCTAAGCCCTTTTCCATCTGCATAATCGAGATCCCCGTTTGAGCATCACCCGCCAAGATCGCACGATGAATCGGGGCCGCGCCGCGCCATCTTGGTAGTAAAGACGCGTGAATATTCAAACATCCCAACTTCGGCGCATCCAAAATCCCCTGAGGCAGTAAAAGACCGTAGGCTACGACTACGGCAACATCTGCGTTTAATGCAGCGAACTCAGACCCCGTATCTTCAGATTTCAGGCCCTCCGGGTGTTTTACCTCAAGACCCAAAGCCAACGCCTTAGCATGCACAGGGCTTTGACGTTCTTTTTTTCCCCGCCCGGCAGGACGTGGCGGTTGTGTATAAACAGCAACAATTTCGTGCCCGCTGTCATGAAGTCGCTGTAGCGCTGGAACCGAAAAATCTGGTGTTCCCATAAAGACAATCTTCATTTTGCCTTCCTTACTTTTCGTAAAAGCATATCTCTTCGCACTTTCGACAAGCTGTCAAAAAACATTTTACCATTCAAATGATCAATCTGGTGCTGTACTGAGGTTGACCACAAATCCTCAAAATCTCTTTGTTCAAAAAGGCCATCAACATTCAAAAACCGTACGGAGACAACTTTGGAACGTTTCATTTTCGCTGCCACGCCCGGTAAATTCGGGCTAGCCTCATAAAACTCGAAAAGGTCTTTTGAGCGTTGCAGAATTTCAGGGTTTGCCATTAAGATGGCTTCGCCTTGACTCTCTGATGCATCGGCCACAGCCAGTCTGAGCATTTTACCGATTTGAGGAGCGGCCAGTCCAACGCCGGGCATGTCTTCCATCGTGTCGACCATATCTTGCCAAATGGCTCGTATGTCATCCGTGATCTCAGACACGGGCGCAGCCTTATGGCGCAGGCGTGGATCGGGCCAAGGAATACAGCGGCGTACCGCCATGATTAGTCCTCTTTCTTCCGCGCAAGCTCGCGTTTGAGTTTTTGCATTTTGCGCGTGATAAGTTGGCGTTTCATTACACCTATATAATCAATGAATAGCTTGCCATTCAAATGATCAATCTCATGCTGCACACATGTTGACCAAAGCCCATCAAACCCCTGTCTTTGCTCAACCCCCTCTATGTCGATCCATTTGACCTCGACTTCTTTGGGCCGTGTAACTTCAGCATAGTGGTCCGGGATCGAAAGACAGCCTTCTTCGTAGATCTCGGACTCTTGCGAACTTGCGGTAATTTCTGGGTTGAACATAATCACGGGTGCAGGGTCTGCATCCTCTTCTTTGACACAGTCCATTACAATCAGTCTTTGCAAGACGCCAATTTGTGGAGCCGCCAACCCGATTCCGGGCGCATCATACATGGTTTCGAGCATGTCATCGGCCATTTTGCGCAAGTCGCCTGTGATATTAATCACAGGGGCGCATGTCGTTTTCAATCGCGGATCAGGATGGAATAGGATCGTTTTTTTCATGGTGTTGATCTAGGACAAAGCGAAAGCGGTTGCAACGCCTCTTGAACCTAAGAACTAATCCGTTAGTTTCGTATGTGAATACTTGGGAGCGCGCTTTATGAATTTCGATGAAATAATTGATCGTCGAGGGACGGACTGTTCTAAGTGGGACAAAATGGAGTCGCTTTACGGGGTCCCACCTAAAAACGGGATAGCTATGTGGGTGGCAGATATGGATTTTCACCCTCCGGAATGCATTCAGCAGGCTTTAAAAAATATGACTGACCACGGTATTTACGGGTATTACGGTCATGATACGTCTTATCGCGAGGCGATCTGTTGGTGGCATGAGACCCGCCATGCATGGAAGATAGACCCCTCTTGGATTTTCAGCACGCATGGGCTTGTGAACGGAACGGCCATGTGCGTTGATGCTTTTACCAAGCCAGGCGACAGGATCATTCTTTTTACGCCTATTTACCATTCCTTTTTCCGTTTCTTGGAAGCCAGTGACCGGGAGATCACTCAATGTCCATTGGCTTTGGATGATGGGCGTTACCAAATGGATTTTGATCTGTACGACACCATGATGACCGGAAATGAGAAAATGCTTGTTTTATCATCTCCGCACAATCCCGGTGGACGGGTCTGGAGCAGAGAAGAACTTCAAGGCGTGGCAAATTTTGCAAAGCGGCATGATCTGATCATAATCAGCGACGAAATTCATCAAGATATCGTCTACTCTGGTCATAAACATATCCCTTTTACGCTAATCGATCAAACGACCAATGATCGCCTGATTATGATGAGTGCGACAACGAAAACTTTCAATATTGCCGGCGGGCATACCGGGAATGTTATTATCCCAGACGCAAAACTGCGCGCAACTTTTAGCAAGAGGATCGCAGCGTTGGGCATTAGCCCTAATAATTTTGGGATCGTTATGGCCAAGGCTGGATATAGTCCCGCCGGTGCCTACTGGGTAGATGCGCTCATGCTGTATCTAGATGAAAATCGCAAAATATTTGACACGGCTATGAATAACCTTCCCGGGATTAAGTCGATGCCACTCGAAGGAACTTATCTTGCTTGGGTAGACTTCTCCAGCACAGGAATGTCTCAAAAGGATATCCTACTACGCGTTGAAAAAGAGGCGATGATAGCTGTCAATCATGGAGTAACATTTGGTCTGGGGGGTGAAGGTTTTTTGCGGTTTAACCTTGCCACGCCGCGTTCAGTGGTTTTGCGAGCGATCGAGCGGCTAAATAACGCTTTTTGTGACCTACAGTAAAGTCAGTTCAAAAGAGCGATTGGTGCTGATTTTATCCGTACAAAATCAACAGGTGCCCTCTCCTTGACAGGAGTGCTGCGTTTGAATTCAAAAGCAAGCTCTCCATTCTCTTCATCAGAGGCAACTATTAGACAACGGGATAGATGCCGCGCTCCATCGAATAAATCGACCAATCCACGCATTTGAGGGGCTCTATCGGACTCAACAGAAAAACCCGAATCCCACATCTTCAGCACGGGATACATGTCTCCATCAAATTGCACTTTAAGCCGGCTCTTGCGACGCTTGTCACTAGCGCGGGCGTCGTCTAGACCTTTTTGCAGCTCTTTTGAAAGAAATGTAGACACGGCAAGACTCCTAAAAAATCATTGTTGATCTGCTTTGCGCAAACATCAAGTGGTCATTTGGAATGTCTGCACACTCACTTTGATTATCCATATTAGAGGACTAGAAAAATCTTTCCAATCTACGGAAAAAAAATGCGGTATCAAAAAAAATCTGACTATTTTCTGGCAAAAACCCAAGAAAACACTGAACCATGTTGGTTCTCAAAATCCAATCCAAAAATCCCATGTCTGATTCGTCGGCCAAAAAGTCACAATTTTAGGATTTTTCGGAGAACACATATCTGACATATGCATTATAACCAGAAAACCCAACAAATAATTCTACAGGGCCTGCATCAATCCGAATCAGAGCGCTTGCCGCACACTTCATTCCCCAAATGCGTCAAGTTGTACCGTTGCCACAAAACCCTCATAGGGAGTTTTGCATAAAGGCATAAGCATTCGAACAATATTGGAAAATAAACCAATCAGATAAACACGCAGTGTTTGTGACAAAAATACCTGCGGATCTGGCCTTCGGTAATTTGCAAAACTCGAGGTGGCAAAAAACTGATATCCTTTAAAAAGAGGTCAAAATCAAAAAGATCACAATGTCGACCAATAAGCCAGCGTATAGGCTTTAACTGATTTGAGATAAACACAACCTGTGCGCCTTGGCGCTTCAAAGCTCGGGTCCAAAGATTTCCTAGCTCTCTTCCACTCTCAACAATTAATACCTTCATAGACCTTCTGCTTAAGTTACGTGTCACGGTGACACACCTAATGAAAAACGGTAAATTCTCTAGCAATTGGTTAACTAATTATGAGCAAATCAACCAATTCGAAAGCTCTTGCATAATGTCTGAAAATATATTCCAAAGCTTTCACATAGTTGCGAGCCAAAGATGACGTATTATCAGCTACAAACAAAAAGTCGTGATCATGGCGGAAACCTTGATAACGCCATTGATACCTACGGATGTTCGCTGCAGGAGTGGATTGATCTATACACAGGCACCAATCCAGTTGCCTATCCGACAGAACGATTTGATCTGAGCGATAACTATGTTTTGCCGCACCGTTCCGACCTTGCAAATCTCAAAAACGCAGCGCGCTGGTTTTGGAATGTGCCAGAGCAGGCACAAGTTATTGCGACAAACGGAGCTTCGGCCGCGATTGCAGCTCTGCCATTCTTATTAGAAGGAAAGGAGGGCTCAATTCCACGCCCTACTTATAATGAACATCAGGCTGCATTTGAAAATGCCAGGTGGAGCTTGGACGATAATACTTTTGACGTCCAAGTCTTGGTACACCCCAATAATCCAACTGGCGAAATTTGGTCTGCCAGTGTGTTCAACGCCCCGATGGTCCTTGTCGATGAGAGATTTGTAAATGTGGTTCCTGACACAACTTTGATCAAACACAGTGCTCAACCCAGCCGTATTTTTATCAAGAGCTTTGGTAAATTCTGGAGACTAACCGGATTGTGGGTTGGCTTTGTGATTGGGGCGGATCCCGTTGTCTCAAAACTGCGCGAACTGCTAGGACCAGGGGCCGTTGGAGGAGGTGTGATCAAGATAGAATCAACGGCTCTTTACGATAATGAGTGGGCCGTGAGTGCACGTTCTAGACTGAAATCTGACGCAGTAAGACTAAGCCAGCTTATGACATCGTACGCGGTAACGCTGGTTGGGGGATGCGATCTTTTCTGGCTCTATGACGTCGGTGATGACAATCGGTTACATGACAAGCTGGCCAATCATCATACCTGGAGTCGCATTTTCCCGTATTCGAAAAGCTATACCCGGCTTGGTCTCCCAGCACCTGCCGATTGGACGCGCGATGAGCGCGCACTAGCTACATGATTTGGGCGCTTTTTTTTGGCATGATTGCTGACGCTATCATCGGCGAACCCAAATGGGTCTGGTCACGGCTGCCCCATCCCATTGTATTGATCGGCAAGGCAATTTCTGCGGCAGACAAACGACTTAACAATGGAGAGGCTAGAAAAACAAAAGGCATTATTTTTCTGGTAGTTCTAATAGTCTTTAGCGGCGTGTTGGGAATATTGCTTACTGAATTGGGTGGCTTTATTGAATTTTTATGCGTGACTGTTCTGATCGCCCAAAAGTCTCTCGCAGATCACGTTAGTGAGGTTGCAGCATCCTTGCGGAAGTCTCTTGAAAAAGGCCGCCATGCTGTCTCCCAAATTGTTGGAAGAGACGCAGGCGATATGGATGATAGTCAGGTTGTACGCGCAGCTATTGAGTCGGCTGCAGAGAATTTTTCTGATGGAGTCATTGCCCCAATTTTCTGGTTTCTCGTCGCTGGTTTGCCGGGGCTTCTGATCTATAAATGCGTCAATACGGCAGATAGTATGATTGGCTATAAAACTCCAAAATATCGCGATTTTGGCTGGGCATCTGCGCGATATGACGATCTATTGAACTGGGTACCTGCGCGATTGACCTCCCTTTTAATCGCGCTGGCAGGATTGGTTTTACAGCACCGCCACAGCATTAACCGGGATGCAAAATTGCACCGCTCACCCAACGCGGGATGGCCAGAGGCCGCGATGGCCTATGCTCTGGATGTCGCTCTGGCTGGCCCAAGAAGTTATGAGGGTCAAATGCAAGATTTTGCTTGGGTAAATAAAAGTGGAAATCAAGCCGCAAAATCCCAAGACGTCGAACGCGCTGTTCGTATGCTGTGGTCGTCTTGGATAATAGCTTTGGCAATAGTAGGAATTCTTGGTATAATCGTTACCTTATGATCATTGCTAGCCAAATGACAGTAATTTTGATAAATGATATTGAATAATGGAGCATCAAAATGAAAAGCATTTTAGCGGCGTTGGCTTTGGTATTTGCGCTTTATACTCAGGCCCTTTCCCAAACTTGTGGTGGGGAATTTAAAAAGTTTATAGATGGTTTAAAATCTGAAGCAAGGCAAAATGGACATGCTGCCTATGCCGTTGAAGAATTTTTTGCAACAGCGCGCAAAGACCCCAAAGTGCTCTTAGCAGACCGCGCACAGGATGTTTTTCAGCTCCCCTTTTTGGAATTCTCGAGCCGGTTGATTAGTGACCACAGGATGTTCCACGGTGCAAAAAATGCTGATGAATATGCATGGATTTTTAGCGAAATTGAGCGCCGTTTTGGTATCTCTAAGGGTATTCTACTAGCACTCTGGGGATTTGAGACAGATTTTGGCGCTGTACAGGGCAACTTTAACACGCTCAATTCTCTCGTCACGCTGGCGCATGATTGTCGGCGGCCTAATCTTTTTCGGCCTCAGATTTTTGCGGCTCTAGAGCTTTATGAACGCGGTAATTTTGACCCCATCATCACAAAAGGTGCGTGGGCAGGTGAAATCGGTATGGTACAAATGCTGCCTGAGGATATTCTGGTGAACGGAGTTGACGGAGACGGAGACGGATTTGTAAGTATGAAGACCTCTGCTCCTGATGCGCTGATGTCTGGAGCCAATATGCTTCGGTCCTTAGGGTGGCGTGCAGAAGAGCCTTGGCTCCAGGAGGTTATCCTACCAAGTAAATTTGACTGGTACCTCACAGGTCTTAAGACAGAAAAAACTGGCAAAGAATGGCAAGGGCTGGGGATAAAAAGTCTTGGTAAGAAAATTCAGAACACAAGCCTTCCTGCCTCCATAATCCTGCCTCAAGGTCGCTTCGGTCCAGCCTTTATCGCCTACCCAAATTTTCGTGCGCTGCTCGAGTGGAACCAGAGCTTTGTCTACGTCACTACGGCTGCATATTTCGCTACGCTAATCGAAGGAAGTCCACGATTCGTTAATACCAAACCTGACCCTGGACTAAACAACGAAAAGATGAAATCATTACAAAGAAAGCTCGTATCACTAGGTTATGATGTGGGTGAAATAGACGGGATCCTAGGCGCTAAAACGCGGGCGGCAGTCCAAGATTTGCAGCGAAATCT
>JAQWKM010000044.1 GCA_029247845.1 Paracoccaceae bacterium
TGGGGGTTGCGGGATGTCTCGCATTTGCTCCAGCTAGCTTTGCGGATAGAGGATCTGACGGAAACGTCAGCATTATATATTGGCAAGCGCCTTCAATTTTAAACCCATACCTGTCAGGCGGAACCAAGGACATTGAATCTGCTTCGTTAGTGATAGAGCCCTTAGGACGATTTGATCAAAAAGGCGCTTTGGTGCCTTATCTTGCAGCCGAGATTCCAACTGTCGCCAATGGCGGTGTGAGCTCTGACTTGACTTCCATAACATGGAAACTGAAAGAAGGCCTGAAATGGTCTGATGGATCCGCAGTCACATCTGCTGACGTCAAATTCACTGCTGATTACTGCATGCATCCAGAAGGAGGCTGTGCCCAACTGGCTAAATTTGATGGCATAAGCTCAATTGATACTCCCGATGCACGCACAATTGTTATCAATTTCTCCGGGCCCAAACCAAATCCTTATGCCGCGTTTATGGGCGGACAAGCGCCAGTCATCCAAAAAGCACAGTTTGAAAACTGCATGGGTGCAAAAGCTCCAAATTGCACAGCCGAGAACTTTGGGCCAATTGGCACCGGACCATTCGTCGTAACTGATTTCCGTCCAAACGACGTCATTCAGATGAAAGCCAACGATAACTATCGCGATCCAAGCAAGCCTGCGTTTGCGACACTCACCTTCAAAGGTGGTGGCGATGCAACAGGCGCTGGACGTTCTGTTCTTGAAACAGGGGAATTTGACTACGCTTGGAACCTGCAGCTTGCACCTGAAGTTATCGCGAACATGGAAAAAGGCGGCAAGGGCGTTGCTATTGCAGGTTTTGGTCCGTTGGTCGAACGGCTTGAAATGAACCTGACCGATCCTTCGCCATCTCTAGATGCAGACACACGTGCAACTCGCAAAGCACCGCATCCATTCCTTTCAGACATGAACGTGCGCAAAGCTCTTTCTATGGCGATAGACCGTGAGTTGCTTGTTGAAATAGGATATGGCAAAGCCGGCGGCGTGACCTGTGATCTGGTACCTGCACCTGATCTATATGCCGCAAAAAATGACTATTGTGTTACACAGGATATTGCTGGTGCAAACGCCCTGCTTGACAGTGCCGGTTGGGCAAAAGGCGCCGATGGTGTTCGTAGCAAAGACGGCGTTCGTATTTCGATACTCTATCAAACGTCAACAAATGCAGTGCGTCAGGATTTCCAAGCTTTAATCAAAGAGTGGTGGGCACAAATCGGAGTTGAGACCGAATTACGCAACTTGAACGCATCAGTTTTCTTTGGAGGCGACCCAGGATCTCCTGATACTTTCCAAAAGTTCTACGCAGACGTGGAAATGTATGCTAATACTTTTGATGGTACTGATCCACAAAGCTATTTGGGTGCCTACCGTTGTGGCAATGAACCAAAGCCAGAAAGTCAGTGGCAGGGTGAAAATATCAACCGTTTCTGTGACCCAGCCTATGATGCGTTGCTCGATGAGCTCGCGCAGACAGGTGATCTGGCAAAACGTGGCGAAATCGGTATAAAGTTGAACAATATGCTAACAAAAGACAGCTACACTATTGTTCCGCTGGTTCACCGTGGTCGCGTATCTGCACATGCCAATTCCTTGGGAGGTGTTGTCCTTAACACATGGGACTCAGAACTTTGGAACGTTGCCGACTGGCATCGTATTAAGTAACCAACCTTCATCACAGACTGCGCCGCTCTAATGGCCGGCGCAGTTCTTTTTTGAGGTCTTAATTTTAAGGCATTCTTACATGCTGAATTTCACAATACGTCGTACTCTGACTTCCATACCGACGCTTTTGTTCATCAGTTTAATCATATTTCTTCTCCTAAACCTAGCGCCCAATGATCCAATGGCGCAAGTTCCGTTAACAGTACCACCAGAAGTTAAAGAAAAAATGCGCGAGGCCCTCGGCCTTGGACAACCTCTTTACGTTCAGTTTTTCAAATGGCTCGTTCAGTTTTTTTGGATAGAACCTCAAGTATTTTTTGACCATTTGTTTGGTACGACTTTTTCAGAAGGTGATTTGCGTATCATTAGCTGGCAAACACGCAGCCCAGTGATGGACATCATTGTTCAAAGAATGCCGCAAACACTCTGGGTTGTGGGAATGTCATATATTGTTGGAATTCTGATCGCACTTCCCATTGGGATATATTCAGCTTATCGGCACTATTCGGTTTTCGATCAAGCGGGTACTTTTGTAACCATGATTGGATATTCTATTCCACCGTTTTTTACTGGCCCTTTGGTCATTGTGATCTTTGCTGTGCAACTCGGTTGGTTACCCTCAACTTACGACACATTGCACGTCGTGATCGACTGGGACACGTTTGTCATTCAATTCAAACAAATGATCCTGCCAGTTATGGTGCTAGCAATGCAAACAACAGCGCAAATCAGCCGATATATGAGGGCGTCGATGTTGGATAACCTCAATCAGGACTATGTACGCACAGCACGCGCTAAAGGTTTGAGCGAATGGACTGTGGTCATGATGCATGTCTTGCGCAACTCAATGATCCCAGTTGTTACTGTTATTGCACTCAACCTGCCGGCCATTTTTGGCGGTGCAATCATTACAGAACAAATCTTCAAGGTTAACGGTATTGGGGGGCAATTGATCGGTGCAATCTACGCCAATGATCTTCCCACGGTACAGACCATTACATTCATGTTCGCGTTTCTGATCGTCTTTTTCAATCTTATCGCCGACTTGCTGTACGGCCTGCTTGATCCAAGGATCCGCTATGACTGAAACCAAGACATCCCACACCCAACATAGCAAACCTCGTAGCAAATGGCGCGACGTTTGGGATCAGTTTCGTAAGCATAAAGGTGCACTAATTGGCAGCATCGTATTTTTCACGATTGTTATAAGCGTCATGATCGGCCCATTAGTATGGCCCTTTGAAGCCAACGAAATCAATATACGAGCTCGCAATCAAGGCCCAAGCTGGCTTCACCCCTTCGGAACAGACCAACTTGGCAGAGATACATTTGCAAGGATGATTGCCGGTGGACAGACATCAATTTCAGTCGGTCTGGCGGCTATGACGCTTTCATTGCTGCTGGGGAGTTTCATCGGCGTCATGGCTGGCTACTATCGAAGGCTCGATGGGCTTTTAATGCGCTTTACCGATTTATTTCTGTCTTTACCGTTGCTTCCATTACTGTTGGTTATGATGTTGCTGTTTCGCGAACCTCTTAGCCAAGCATACGGACCAGAGCGGGGGATGTTTGTCCTCATCGTTTTCGCAATTGGCGTTACCAGTTGGATGCCAACAGCACGTATTGTGCGCGGCGATGTTCTGGCACTTAAAGAACGCGAATTTATTTTGGCAGCGCAATCTATCGGTACGACGGATGCGAAGATCATCACCCGCCACATAATGCCAAATGTCTTATCACCTATACTCGTCTCAGCCACATTGGGGATCGCAAACGCGATTATCACAGAGAGTGCTCTGTCGTTCCTGGGGCTGGGATTTCCACCCGATTTTCCAACATGGGGAAGACTATTGAATGATGCAGTTGATTATCTTCAACTTTATCCCGAAAGAGTGATGTGGCCTGGCTTGGCAATCTCTTTGACTGTGCTGAGTATTAATTATCTTGGTGATGGTTTAAGAGACGCTCTTGACCCACGTATCCGTGGACGTTGAATAAAGTAAAGAATACAAATTAAATGAATTAAGCGCCGCTTAGACATATGGTCTGCGGCGCTAATTTTATTCCATTCGGGCGCTTATGCAGCGCACAGCCGACCAGACGAGGGCAAGGATAGGAAGCGCGACCGTTGCCGTAAGGATTCCTGTGCTCACACCGTGCGCATCGCAGGCTCGTATCGGCGTGTCATAAACTCTTGAAAGGTCTGACGTCCTTGGAACCGCTCTTCTCGCAGCACTTGTATACGCTGAGACACCATGGCTTGATAGGCTTTGGTTGCGGCAAACTGAAAAGCACTTTTTGCCGACTGGCTTTTAAGTTCTGCCGAAACGAGCAAACAAAGCATCCAACGTGGTTTCCGCCAAATTCTTCGTCCCAGTCATATTAGAAATCAGCTGATTAATTTCAGTATCAATCTTATTCATTTCACCGGACATTTCCTTGACCTTAGAAAACCCGAGCATAGACATTGATTTATAAGTTTCGATCTCGCAAATACGCTGGACCACACGGCCTACGCGACGGTTGCCTACGCCCTGATTGACGAAGAGCGCAAATCTTAGGTGACCTGCGGGATCAATGCGGGAATCTCCACCACTAACAAAGGCGCTATCCAGCATCGCACTTAAAGCAACGCTTTCCTGCACAAACCAGTCTTGGACCTTTTGAGAAATATTTTTGTCGGTACCATGCGGTTCCACTCGTAAGATAATCGACGTAATCCGCAAATGTTCAATTTCTGAAATTCAGTCGGGGGGATAAGCTTCAAATTCGGCTGGGTCAAAGGGACGCTCAGAAAGACCCTCCCGAAATAAAGTATATGTCACAAATTCTTTATGCTGTTCCCACTTTAAGTGATATTTTCCAATATCTCCTGGATAATGGGTCGTCTCCAGTTGGGGATGTTGCGCAGCAAAACTATCCAACAGTTTGATCAGAAAACCCCTGTCCGCATCTCTATCTCGTTCCTGCTCAGCAGCTTGTTTCAGTGCTAGAAACGCGACTGTCCCAGGAGCCACCATCGAGGGGAACGGACGCTTGTGAAGCTCTTTTACAAGCTCACAGCGTAGTCGATGATCCTGAATATGGTTTCATAAATTATGCCTTTTGCGTTTGATATGTTGGTTAGCCTCAATACTAGTATATCGCCTAATTTATGCGCTTTTCTGTCAACAAAGAAGGCCCACAAAATACATGCGGGCCATTAGCTCTCTTAAGCGACCCTTTAATCTATTATTGAGAGTAGTTTGTCCAGTGATTGCTTCGCATCACCATAAAGCATACGGGTATTTTCCTTAAAAAAAAGCGGATTTTCGATGCCAGAGTAACCCGTACCCTGCCCACGCTTTGATACAAAAACCTGTTTCGACTTCCAGCATTCTAAAACGGGCATACCGGCAATCGGGCTGTTGGGATCATCCTGTGCAGCCGGATTTACAATATCGTTCGATCCGATCACGATTACCACATCAGTTTGGGGGAAATCATCATTGATTTCATCCATTTCCAATACGATGTCATAAGGCACTTTAGCCTCAGCCAGCAGCACGTTCATATGTCCAGGCAGACGACCCGCCACGGGATGGATAGCAAAGCGTACTGTCTTGCCCTTGGCAATTAACCGCTTGGTCAATTCGCTAACAGCTTGCTGCGCCTGAGCCACTGCCATCCCATAACCGGGGATGATAACCACGCTGTCAGCATCATTTAACGCAGATGCCACACCATCAGCCTCAATTGCAATTTGCTCACCATCAACCTCCATTTGGGGACCAGATACTCCACCAAAGCCGCCGAGGATAACCGAAACGAAAGACCGATTCATTGCCTTACACATGATGTAAGAAAGGATAGCTCCAGAGGAACCAACCAAAGCCCCGACGACAATCAAAAGATCGTTTCCAAGAGAGAAGCCAATCGCGGC
>JAQWKM010000059.1 GCA_029247845.1 Paracoccaceae bacterium
ATCCAAGGACGGGCGTGGTCCGGGGCAGGTCGCAAAATTATAAAGGTAGAGTTTGGCGTAGATGGTCATTGGCAAGAAGCAACTTTAAGAGATCGCGCTGGGAAATATTCTTGGACTGGGTGGGAACATACTTGGCATGCAGAAGTTGGCGAGCATATCTTACAATGTAGGGCCACGGACGAAACGGGCGCAGTTCAGCCACTAAATCCGCCGTGGGATCTATCTGGATTCGGAAATAATGCAGTTCACTCCGTTCCTGTCTTTGTACGGTAAAGACGCGTTTCCAAATTTATGTTATAATATTGTGAGCTAGACACTTTAGCTATGGTTAGAATTCTCGATGCAATATAGAACCTGTGCGGCACAATGTGCTAGCCGTAGATAGCAAAGCGAGCCTGGTATCCAAAGCAAGCACTAAGATTATAGAAAATTATTCACGAACGTTACCGATAAAAGGCCTTGCAAAATTAGTTGCTATGAGCCCGTTTGCATTTCATAGCGACTTCGCTGCTGTAATTAGAACTCCTCCAACTCAATTTCAAAAATAAACACGTTTGATTGAAGCTTGGAGATTGCTTATGAATAGTAGTTCATCAGTGACTGAAATCGTTTATAATGTTGGGTAGTAAAGCCTAACCCATTTTAGAAGCGGATTATTCTAGAAAATTTGGCGTTTCTTCTAAGTCTGAAAGTATACTGAAAAACACTTTAAATCTGGATCAATAAAAATAAAGTGTTCAAGTGCTACAAAGTGCAGATAATAAAGTCACTGTCGGTTAAAGGTAGTTTGTTTAAAAGTTTACTTTTAATCAGGTTGTCATTTTATGATAACAAAACTGACAGATACGGTTTGGGATTGAGGCTCAAGGACTTCAGATTTGTAACTTTGCCGAAATGGCGATTATCGTGACTGTTGTAGGAGGCCTATGAGCTGTTTTCATTGGCTGACATTATACATGTTTGCAAAAAACAGGATTGAGGGCTGGCAGAAAAAGGTGGAAATTAGGGTGCTAAATGACAAAAATGTGAGAGCTTGGATTAATCAGGATGAAGATGCTATGATTGTGAGTACTAGTGAAGATTACATGTATCTTAACCTTGTGGCCTCGTAACAAGAGATGATCTGATAAAAAAATTCAAAAAGGCTTGGGCAGGTATAAGCTGGAGCGATACAGTCTTTCGACTGCTTTTTGAGACTAAGATGTGATGGTTTTGACTTTTTTCGAAATAAATGAAAACGGTAATAAGGACTTTAGGATTGAAGCATGCTTGTTTGAGAATGGAAAAATTTGGAGTTCCACATTCAAAATAATTTCAGTTTAGTGTCCAAAATTTTTAACTTTAGGCGCATTTTGCGAGTATTAAAATGGGTTTCCATAGGTATGTTTTGTGGCTGTATTTTTGCCGTAACTTTATACGTTTTCACCAATCCTAAAACAACTGGTTATATGAAATCAGAAGAAAAGCGACTAGGAGAAATTAAATATAATTGGATCGATATTGTAGATATGCGCCCTGTTTTCTTGCGCTCAGTTGTAGCCGCGGAAGATGCAAATTTTTGTCTTCACTGGGGCTTAGATTTAGAGGCGATACGTCAGGCGATTGAAAGCGGTGCAGATAGAGGAGCATCCACCATAACTCAGCAGGTTGTCAAAAATATATATTTGTGGCCTGAACGTAGCTGGATACGAAAAGCTCTTGAAGCAGCTATTTCACCGTTTGTTGAACTTTTATGGTCGAAGGGCCGTATTATAGAGGTTTACTTAAATATTGCTGAGTTTGATGAAGGTGTTTTTGGTATAAAAGCTGCGGCTAAACATTACTTTGGAGTTTTACCAGCACAATTGAGCACAGTCCAAAGTGCTTCTCTTGCTGCCGTATTACCGAACCCAAAGGAGCGTTCTGCAATTCATCCTAGTAAAAATCTTATAAAGAGGGCTGCGTCTATCCAAGATGGTGCTGAAACTATTCGTTTAGACGGACGTGATGATTGCTTTGAATAAAATCCCTGCGATGACTTTGCATCGCAGGGAGAAAAATTGCTCTATCAGTGCTAGCCTAAACATGGGGAGTGGGGAAAAACTCGCCTAACTTGTCTATGACAGTTGTATAGCCCATACTTTTTTCTCCCAAAACTCTGATATTTCACCCTTGACCTAGGTAAATAATTCAAACCAGACGGTATCTTTACGGATGCGGTTCTGTTCGGTTATGATTTGGAAGAGAGAAATATGATATTAGAAAAATAAATATCGAGGACATTCGACGGTAGGGAAAACGTTTATGGCAATACATACTTTTAATTCCAATTAGCCAAAACAAGAGTTTTATGTCGGTATGCCAGAAAGCACCACTACAGATATAGAGTGGGCGAAAAATTGGACTTTTGGAAAATGTAAGTGCGTTGCCACTTGGGCAGGTCCTGATGATTTCTTTTTGTGCCATTGGGAGGCTGATGATCCACAAGATATTTTGAATACTCTTACAGAAAAAGGTTTCGATGATTATATATTTAGAGTGGTTTTCTGAACACTCACCCACATGAATCAGAAAAACTTAGAAAATAGAATACCTTTTAAAGATATGGCTGGTTGGGATGATAAACCAATGGCGCACCATCGTGATTACACTTACTCTCTTTGACAGCTGACATTGATTATCCAATAGTTATACAGGCACACGGTTAATTTGAAAACGCCAAAACTTTTCATTTCTTTTTAAGCCCACGTTTATAATCCTGTGAGTCTTTTCATCAATGTTGGCGGTAAATTCCGCAGCAAAAATATCCTCTTGATCGACTTGATCGACCAAGAATTTGCGTCCTTTGAGGAAGTTTATTCCTCCTAAGGGTACAGCCGCTACCCATTTCTGTTTAGTACTTTCTAACCATTCATCGCTTTAGCATTATCTTTCATTACCTCTGGGCTATCTAATCCCACCGTTTTTATTCTGCCATAAACTATTTAAGGCCTCCTATATTACAGGAAGGAAGTTGGTGTGACCGGGCTTATCGCCCAGCTGATGAATTAACTTGCCGCGACTGCAGGAGCGTAGATTATGTCACTCATGTTAAACATAATTATTATGTGAGAGGCGAGCAGAGCAGCAGGTACGATGTAACCCTCAGCGGTTGCATTAACTCCCTCTACCTCAGCCCATTTACCACTACCGTTGTATACCCAAAATATAGGAAAAGTGCAGCGTGGATTGTACCGTATGCAAATACGGCCCAAGCTTCTGCTGGAGAGGTGAAGATCAAAATTGCATAAGTGATACCCTGAGCTAATATACAACAACCTGCCGTCTTGACCATAAACTCTGATGCTGCGCCATTTCCGTATTGCTCAATGAAAGCATCTGTCCCAAATAAGCATCGATAGCCGTAATAGAGGGTCATTAAAGTCGGTAACAAAACCGCCAAAAAGTTAATAATGCCGCCAAATTCTTCAATCATTTTGTTCGCCTTCACGTTGAGCGGAAAATATATAACACACAAAAATGACCCGTGGTAGCCTCGCGTGGGCTGAGTGTGGTAACCCAGATCTATATTAGATGTCTGACTTAATAAATGTCAGTCGGACATGTCATTGTGGTAAGATTTCTGTTAGTGGGACGGTAGAACCTGATGCGGTAGTGGCGTTTCACTGGACTGACTGTCAGGTCTTAAGTGACGGACCGTCCAGGAATAATGTGATGTTGAAATCTGAAAACATCTCGATCAAAGGTGAAGTTTCAAATTGTGAAAAGTTTGCAATTATTAAATTTATGACTGTATCACTAATTCTGAAGGTCAGTGAAGGGGTAGTAATCAATCATGCGGGTCCGACTGAAATTCACACGGGTCTGAATGTGATTTTGTATTTTTTTAACTTAGAAATACCTAGAAGCAGAGCTATCGCAGGAATTGCCTATAAAAACCAATGTATGAATGAGTTTCCATCCAGCATTGTTCCTTAACTCCAGAAGTAAACAGGTATATTCTAGTTTAAGTTGCAAAGATAGGCCATATACAATAGTATTAAGCCTATCTTTGGTTTCCCCACACAGCTATGAGTAGATAGTTATAATTGTGTGCAAGGTGAAATAGGCAAAAATCATGCCAGTATAAAGAAAAGATTAAAATAATGTAATATACATAATTATATCAGTATCTTAGTATATTTTTTCAAAAATGCCTAATTTTAATCTATTCTTCAGCCTGTGCATAACTATGTGGTTAAAAGCTATTGATAATATTGTATTTTCTCTTCTAATGCCGACGAATAAGTTAATGGCCTGAATGTCAACCACAGGAAAGCCATAGACTCGTTCTCCGTTTGGTATCGTCGCATTAGCAATTTTGGTCTCTGTAGAGAGAGGCTAAGATAAGCTTCCTGCTTACTACAGAGCAATGTAGGAGGATGTTGTTCATTACCATGCATATGAAAGTGACCATGGCATAGTCAGGCAAATAAACACCGTTTCGTTTGGCCGCCAATATGAAGCAACTGAAAAAGATAAGATCCTTCTTGAAAATTTGAAGCAGATGTGTCTGGTATTTTGAATTGGGCTATTGAGGAGAGCCTTTAGTGGCAACAACAAGGTTTGAAACTACGTTTGGATATACTATCGAGATCGCATAATTTGAGCGTCTTAGTTTTCTCAGAAGGTTTCAACTTTTTACTCCTGATCTTATCAAATAATTCGAACCAGACGGTATCTTTGCGGATGGCTTTCAGCTAAGGTTTTAGGTGGAAAAGGGCTTTTGTTTTAATCGAAACAGGCATACGCGCATTAACCTTATAGTCTGAAGGATAAAAACATGATATCCATTGAAAAAATATTAAAAGCTATTGATGATCACGATTTGGAGTGGTTTCAGAAGTATGTTCATGAGGAATATATCTACGTTGATGATTTCAATATGCTTGCAAGGGAAGATTGGTTTGAAGCTCTTAAAGAGTTTATGGATAGAGGTTCAGATATAACTTACAAACGTAAAATTCTTGTCGATGATAGAGACGTCACATCTTTTCAACATGTGAGCAAAATTGACGGTTTGGAGTATGTCATCACTAACGTTCATTTGTTGAAGAATGGTAAGATTTGGCGACACATAGTTAATAGGATTGAAGCTTAAATCCCGCCCACATGGTTTCAGGCTATCTTGCTTAATTCAGCCCCTTTCCCCTCAGTCACTCGCTCCTGACCTTAGCAAGAGCAATTTAAACAATTACAAAATAGCTGTGTTTATGGCTGTTCATATTTTCTCTCCAATACAAAATAATACTGACTGTACTTAGGTGCAGTCTTTTTCTTGTTATGTTGAAATCTTGCAATGGAATTAGTTTGGTGCCCATTACTTAACAGAGTGCCAATCCCAAGTAATTATAGGTCAGCCTTATAAACCTTTATTATTCATTGTTCAGTCAAACTTTTCCAGAATAGGAACATTTATTGTAAATCTATAATGGTATCCGAGTACGATTGGCCTAAGAAAAAATAAGCCCCTGCTCATATCTAGAGAATATGATCAGGAGCTTAGAACACTAACATCGGAAGTATGTCTAGCCTGTTTAGGATACTAATTTTTTTTTTAATAACATTATTCAAAATTAAAGATTATAATGCATAAATAAAAAATGGCTGTTCACCTTCCCAAGACTTTTATAACATGCGATTAAAAAAAACTCTCAAGTAAACTGCTTTGATGCAAAGACTAACTTTAAATTCTCTGGGTACTAAATATACCGCAAAATGGCTGTTTCGATGAGTTGTCCTAACACCAGGCAAATACCGCCATCAATATCAATAGAAGTTCTGGTAAAATATGTAGCACGTTCTAAACATTAAAAGGTGACTAAATCTGCGAATTGTTCAACGTTACCGACCCTGTCGATAGGCGGAGTTATTGTTTGCAAATAAGAAAGAAATGAACGTCTTAAACCTGGCTATTGAAGACCAACCCGTGAGCAAATAATAAATACAAACCGATTATGTCATGATATCGTTCTCGTACTTGAACATCGCCCAACCTTTTTGCCAAGGCTCTAGGCGCCACGCAAAAGCGGTGTTTAATCAACCCGTCGCACCCTCACAGGCATCGTCTCGCGCCATCCGACATTCAAGGCGCCGCGATGGGCGAATGGCACATGGTAAGTCATTCCAGAGTTCTGCAAGGTAGAAAGCAAGAATAAAAACTACCACCCACGCTACTCTATACCAGACCCTTTCTAAATGTTCGCAGATGAACTCCGGAGCTTAGCCTGATACATAGTGTGCTGATATACCTTTCCTTCGTCATCTTACTTTCGCCCAACGTTGACCATAGCAAACAATTCTAACCAGATGGTATCTTTACGGATGAGATTCTATTCAACTAAAATTTTGAAGAAATCATGTGGTTTTGATAGCCATACTCTTATGAGCAATATTCTGATAGCGTTCGTAATTACGACTGCAAAGCTGTCGTCGAAGCAATATGTTACTGCCAAATCTGCCTTGATTGGTCGGTAAGTCCCGATAATAGAGCAGCTCTTTGGAAATCTGAGGATGTTAAGACCACTAAACGCAAAGAACATTTAAATTCCTATGCCGCAGCCGCAGGTCACGATGGAACATCGTAAACAACATATGGTGTGCACCTTTTGACAGATCATAGTGGATCCTTTGGCGTGATTGATGTATGGTCTTATAGTATATGTGATTATGATTTATCGCTAAGTTTTGAAGGAAACTACGAAAGCACAGTAATGCCAGTGCAAGATGGACTACAAAATTTTAAAGATTGTTAAGCTAGTATGCGTGGTTCTGTTAAGAGGATGAATTAATAGCTTATACTTTGTGCTCACACTAGTTAACGCAAATGCCAGTGATTGAATAATACCATGCGCGCCATCCTGATAACAGTATTTATCTTCGCAGCACCTACTAAACTGGTGGGGGCTTGATGTCAAAGTTGTGTGATCGATATTGGTGGGACGCTTCATCAGCGTCTGATATCAAAACTACGCTTTGCGATAACCCAGATGTTATGACCCGAGATGACTATGGCGCTACGCCTTTGCATCATGCACTTGTTTACGGCACTTATGAACATGTTAAGTTACTTCTTTCTAATGGGGCAGATGTTATGGCACGTAACGAGAGTGGTTCGACGCCATTGCATAGGGCCGCGCAGCTAAGCACTCCTCAAACCCTCGATCTGCTTCTAAAAGCAGGTGCAGATGTGATGGCACGTACTAACACGGGCGAAACTCCATTACATTATGCGTCTTGGTACCCCACGTTTGAGGGCGTGCGTTATGGCGTTATCGAAGCATTGTTGGCAGCCGGTGCAGACCCCAATTCAAAAGACCGAGATGACAAGACCCCATGGGATTATGCGCAACAAAATAAAACAATAAAAGATACCAAAAGTTATTGGGCGCTGAAAGATGCGTGGTTAAAGTAAATCCCCATGTTGCGCTAGTTTCATAGGGGTAAACACAGGGTGCGCGATTCTTTTATTAAAGGGATTCAAGCCACTACACGAATGAATTAGGCAAATTTTTCTATTAAAAGCGTTCATTCGCTTGGATATCTAACGGAACAGAGCCGCATCCGCAAAGATACCGTCTGGTTAGAATTTTATGCAATGGTCAGGGGAGAGTGATGGTGAATAAGATTTCCTAGTGCAGAAGATGCCTGCATACTTTCCTAAAATATACAAGTAATCTAGATTACTCCACGTCAAAGTTCTTCATGCAAATTAGTAATACTAGGTTACTGTCGCACCCCTTCTTACAAAACTGGTATTTCGTCCTGAGGTTTGGTCAACTGGGTTTAGTAGTAATTTTGAGAAGCTCCAGTGCTGATTTCAGCAATACCGCCAATATCACAATACTTCCACCAATTAATGTCCAGCTTGTTGGAACTTCATTTACAAAAATCCACACCCAAATTGGTCCCAGTGTAAATTCCAAGAGCATGAAAAGTGTTAATTCTGCAGCAAATAGATGTTTTGAAGCTATGATAAATAACGTGTTCACGATAGCTGACAAAAGCCCACCTAGAACAAAACAAAGTATTAAATCATTCCAAGAAATTGAAATATTATCCCAACGCAAAATTAGAGCAAGAAGTATGATTATTAAGTTAGATAAAATCAAAGTGGGGAGCATCTCTGAATCGCGATTTTTACGTATTATTGTGGCATAACCAGAAAACCCAATTGCACATAAAAACGCCATGAAATTTCCGTAAAATGATCCTGACCCCAAACCTTGAATAAACATAAGGGATATGCCGAATATCGCTGCGAGCATGGTAAAGATAGTAGATTTCCCAATACTCTCTCCAAGAAATAGCCATGCCATAGCAGCGGTTAACAAGGGTATCGAACTAAGTGTAAAGGTCGTCGCAGCAACCGTGGTGTTTGTTATTGCCTGCAAAAATGAGATGCTCGCAAAAGCAATCAGTACAGCAGCCCAGACACCCTGCAGTCCAATACCTTTAAGTTGTCGTGGGGCTATTTTCCGATAACGAAAAAGCAAAACTATTGATATTGCTAATCCAAATGCAAGTGAACGATATAAGTTAATTTGCCAATTATCCGCAGAATGTATATACCGAATGACTAATCCACTAAAACTAATCACTATAGAACCAATTAGCATCAATACCATTGCGTAAGCGCGCCTTGGATTTGGTGCGGTATATTCAGTTGTTGAAAGCATCCCAAATACATCAATTAATTTTTATAATTAGGC
>JAQWKM010000067.1 GCA_029247845.1 Paracoccaceae bacterium
CGTCAAATTCGTAGAGCGCATCTTCCTTAACACTAACTAACTTTCCAAATTACTGTCGCATTGTCTGAGGAAAATATGTTGTGCTAATTGTTTCAAATCCGGGAAGTTTTCCAAGTAACTGTGATATGCTCATAGCGCCTAAGGCCGGAGCAACCGCTCCGTTGCACATTGCCAGATTCAGGTCCATTTCTGCAATGCCCTCAGTCACTTCAATGCTTTGTAATACCACATGAAATATTTGGTATACATGAACTCTGGTATAAAAATCATCAAATTTAGGAGTGACACTAAAAGGGACATCCCCCTGTTCAATTAGAATATCATGTTTCAAAGTTCCAGCAGGATCAAAAATAACTCGCTGTGAGGCATTGATAAGCAGGCTTCTATGCGCACCAGCATCCGTCTTGTTATTAATCATCGTAAACAGCGTGATCACAGGAGGGCCGTCGTGGTGATAGCGTACTTTTTTAACAAGCGACGAAGATGAGTTGACCCAATTTACGGCACAGCCCGAAATAAACGTTTTTTATTAAGACTTAAAAAACAAAGCGCAACACCCTAATTCGCCTCAAAAAGTTATGAATTAGTCAAAGCCATGAAAAGCAGAACTAAAATACAAACGATAGCGCTCTTTGCTACTAAACTAATAAACCCATCAAATGTTTTCTCTTGAACATCCGTGTCCATCTTACCGTGCTCATGCTTTGCGTTCGCCATATGCTTATCCTTGTCAAAACGGTTTAAGAACGTCTTAACTTATTTAAAAATCTCTGTCATCCCAATTAGCCTAAAATAGCTGCAACTAGACGTCGCAGTCCAGCCGATCAAAATCTAAACCCTTTGAAATCTATAAGCACCATCTGGGTCCAATGTCCGTAGAACTTTGCCCTCTTTGAAAAGATGATTTAGATGCCCGATTGATTCAACTAGGGCAAGACCGTACTCGCCTTCGCCGATGCGGCGTTTGAAAAGCGGTTGGAAACATTCAGCTGCAGAGTGAGGTGACTCAAGAAATTTCAAAAGCCGTTTCAGCGCAGAATGATGATTATCAATTAATTGCTTTAGCCTAAATGGAAGTCCAGAAAATGGCAGTTTATGACCGGAAAATACGACATGCTGTGGATTTGCAATCTGGGATAACCGCTCGCATGATTCCAGCCACTCACCAACCGGATCAGCCTCCGGTTCAGTGGCATAAACCCCTAAATTAGGGCTGATAGAAGAGATGATCTGATCGCCTGCTATCACAAGATTATAGCTGTGGCTCCAAAATGTGGCATGCTCTGGCGCGTGACCATTGCCAATATGCACCGTCCAATCGCGTCCACCCATGCTGAGCACATCATCCTGCACGATGCGTTTGTAGCCCAGCGGGATCGGCGACACTGTGTCTGCAAAGTTGAACACTCTGCCAGACGCCCGCTCAGCTAGAATTTCTGGATCCATACCAGCGCGTTGCCAGAAGGTAAGCGTTTCGGGTGGCGGTGTCTCTTGCACATCCAGCGTCAGCATACGCGCCATCAGATAGGCCGTTCGCGTAGTCCATAACTCTGCCCCATAGTCATTTTGAAACCAACCCGCAAGGCCGACATGGTCCGGGTGGTGATGGGTCAGGGTGACCCGTTTGACAGGTTTTCCGCTCAAAGGGCCCGCCAGTAATGCCTCCCAAATACCTTTGGTTTTGCGCGTCCCCATCCCAGTGTCTATAAGTGTCCAACCGTCACCATCATCTAAGGCATAAGCATTCACATGATCAAGTTTCATCGGCAAAGGCAGCCTTATCCAATAGAGCCCCTCTGCAACTTGCAAGGCCTCGCCGTGTTCCGGCGGTTGCTTCCAGGGAGTTTGGATCTGCCCAGCAACATAATTCATCCAGCTACCAAGTCTTTGGGCTTTATGGCATAAAGATCATCCGCACCCTGACTGGCTTGAGCCAATAGTCCCATATGCTCTGGCAAAAGACTGTTAATATAGAACCGCGCTAATCGTGTTCTTGGGCCCTCACTCGCTTCGGAACAGGCTGCGCGCAGATGGTAATACGCGCCGAGTATTCGTGCAAAAGCGCGAAGATACGGGACACCTCCGGCAAAACGATTGTTTAAATCTCCCTGCTGAAGCATCCAATCCGTTGTTTCGCGTAAACTTTCAATAGCCTCCCACACCACCTCACATAGCTTGGGGCTCAATGTGCAATATGTCTTGGTTAAATCTGCCATTTCATCCAGAAGCGCTGCTGCAGCCTCGCCACCATCCACCAATTTACGCGCTACGAGATCCATAGACTGAATACCGTTTGTTCCCTCATAAATTGCCGTAACACGCACATCACGGTAGTACTGTGCTGCGCCCGTTTCTTCGATGAACCCCATACCGCCATGTACTTGGACGCCTAGCTCGGCAACTGCCATCCCGACGTCAGTGCCAAAAGCTTTGGTAATTGGGGTCAAAAACGCCGCCCGAGCTTTCCAATCGTCGTGGCCAGTGGCGGTTGTCATATCAATAGCAACTGCATTGGCCAGAGCAATGGCACGTGATGCAAAAATTTCAGCTTTCATAGTTGCCAGCATACGCCTGACATCTGCATGATCTAAGATCGTACCAGTGCCCCCTGCAATTGGGCTCCTGCCCTGCTTGCGATCTTGTGCATAATGTAAGGCGTGCTGATAAGCACCTTCAGCAACCCCTATCCCCTGTCCACCAACGCCAAGGCGCGCATTGTTCATCATCGTAAACATTGCGCGCATCCCATCGTGCGGTTCACCGATAAGCCATCCAGTCGCCCCATCATACTGCATCACAGCCGTCGGACTGCCATGCAAGCCCATCTTATGCTCAAGGCTGACAACTTTTAGACGATTGGCAACGCCGGGGTTACCGTTTTGATCCGGTAGGCGTTTTGGGACCAGAAATAGAGAAATGCCTTTGGTTCCGGGCACGCCATCGGGTAAACGCGCCAGCACCAAATGACAGATATTCTCGGAAAAATCATTGTCACCCCAAGAAATATAGATTTTTTGTCCAGAAATCGCATAGGACCCATCGCCATTGTCTTGCGCTTTTGACCGCAACGCACCAACATCAGATCCAGCTTGGGGCTCTGTCAAATTCATTGTTCCGCACCATTGTCCGGAAATCAGTTTTGGAAGGTAGGTCTTTTTTATCTCGTCACTGGCATGATGTTCCAGTGCCTCGATCTGGCCTTGGGTCATCAAGGGGTTCAATTGCAAAGACAGGCATGAGGCAGACATCATTTCATTGACGACCGTTGTCACAGTCATCGGCAGTCCCATACCACCATATTGCGGACTGGCGGCAATGGAGACCCACCCACCGTCTGCGATTGCTTTATAACCTTCGGCAAATCCGGGCGACGTCTTTACAACCCCGTTTTCAAGCACCGCGGGGGATTGATCGCCAGCACGCTGCAAAGGAGACATGACATCTTCACACATGCGTCCAGCCTCATTTAAAATAGCCTCGATCACATCTGGCGTCGACTCTTCAAAGCGATGCGTCTCGCTCACTTGGGAAAAACCGACTACTTTGTCAAAAAGGAAGCTATATTCTTCCAACGGAGCTCTAAACGGCATCTTGCCTCCTTGAAAACCTACTTGGCACTGAACGATTTTATCAGTATGCGCTAAGTTGATTTACACGATAAGTATCCTTCAAAAGTCAGCAACCAAAACGCCACGTCAAAATGACTATTCGAGACACCCAGACCTTTAGGCCCAACGAAAGAGGGCTGATTGAAGCTGCCGACACCCTGCGCGGCGGCGGGCTTGTGGCATTTCCAACCGAAACTGTCTATGGGCTTGGCGCAGATGCACAAAACGATACTGCTATTGCAAATATTTATGCGGCCAAAGGGCGGCCTCAGTTTAATCCTTTAATCGCGCATTTTGCCGATATTTCGCAAGCCAAACGACATGTAAAATGGTCAAATATTGCCAATCAGCTTGCAGAAACGCTTTGGCCCGGCCCTCTCACCCTTGTTCTTGAGCGCCACAGCAGAAGCAATCTCTCTCGGCTTTTAAGCGCGGGCCTTTCCTCCGTCGCGATCCGCATTCCCTCGCATCCGATTGCAAAGCAGTTGCTTGCCAATCTAGGGGGTCCGATTGCAGCACCCTCAGCTAATATATCTGGCCAAATCAGCCCCACATGCCCCGAACATGTCCATGCGGACCTCTTTGGGCGCATTGACGGCATTTTGGATGGTGGGTCCTGTCAGGTTGGGCTCGAATCAACTATTATTGATCTTACAGGATTGCCCACATTACTTAGACCTGGCGGCATACCGGTAGATATAATCGAAGAGATGCTTTCAACCAAACTTGCCATTGTGCAAAACTCCGACGCGATAAAGGCCCCGGGTCAATTAGCGTCTCATTATGCACCTCGCGCCGACCTACGTCTCAACGCTAAGACAAAGGGGACTAACGAGATCATGCTTGGGTTTGGGCCGGTCGAGTGTGATCTCAATTTATCAGCAACATCAAACCTTGTCGAAGCGGCTGGAAATCTATTTTCCAGCCTGCATATCCTAGATGGTGATAACGCAACCACTATCGCAGTTTCGCCAATTCCCGAAACAGGCCTGGGCATGGCAATAAATGACCGTTTAAGACGCGCCGCTGCTCCAAGACCCGCCAACGAACAATAGTCTAAAACCCTGTCTTTATAGTCAAGCGTCTATCACATGAATGTCGCGCGGAAATTGGATGAGGCAAATGGCGTCATTATTGCAAACAAGAATTGTCTCGCTGACTTCCATTCCCCATGCATCCATCCACATGCCAAGTATAATATGCACCACTGCATTTTCTGGCAGAGCTGTACGATCGTCCGATCTGAAACTTATGGTGTGCTTTCCCCAATCCGGCTTTTCTTTTCCAATCCATATTCATCAAGAACGGCTTGCCATGCGGCATGGACATCATAGCACAATGCTCGGCCTTGATAACATTTAGAACTTAATCCATGCCTTCACTCACGGCTTTGGCAGTACTGATC
>JAQWKM010000068.1 GCA_029247845.1 Paracoccaceae bacterium
TTTTCTAAAAAGCGCACCATCCACAGAATTTTGGTGGGCAACTTTTATATTCACGTATTTTTATTTTCTCGCTTTATGCAGTTTTTTGACGATGGAAAGCTGTCTAAAGGGTTACGTCTCTACACTTACAATCCCTATGAGGTGCTTAAATGACTGAACAATCCCCTAATGACCAGTTCCATGCGTCCTCCTTTATGCAGGGGCATAATGCTGAATATCTCGAGCAGCTTTATGCGCAATATGCTAATGATCCAAATGCTGTAGACGATGCATGGGGTGAGTTTTTCCTTTCACTTGGCGATGCTGAGCTCGATGTCAAAAAAGAAGCCCAAGGACCGTCTTGGGCCCGCACCGACTGGCCTCCCCAACCGGATGATGATTTGACTGCCGCACTTGACGGCATGTGGCCTGCGCCTGCCGAAGCAAAAGGCGCCGGAAAAAAGATCGTTGAAAAGGCAGAGGACAAAGGTGTCCGAGTCACCGATGACGCCATAAAACGGGCTGTTTTAGATAGTATCCGTGCCCTCATGATCATTCGTGCTTATCGCATCAGAGGACATCTTGCCGCAGACCTTGATCCACTGGGTTTGCTTGAAGGCTCCAAGCATCCTGAACTTGATCCTAACACCTACGGATTTACCGAGGCAGACATGGATCGCCCAATCTTTATCGATAATGTCCTAGGACTTCAAATCGCATCAATGCGCCAGATTGTGGAGATTGTGAAACGCACTTATTGTGGCACCTTTGCGCTTCAATACATGCATATTTCCGATCCAGAGCAAGCGTCATGGCTCAAAGAGCGCATAGAAGGCTTCGATAAGGAGATACGATTTACCCGTGAAGGACGCAAAGCAATTCTTAACAAAATGATCGAGGCCGAAGGGTTTGAGAAATTCCTGCATGTGAAATACATGGGCACCAAGCGTTTTGGCCTTGATGGTGGTGAAAGCCTTATTCCAGCACTTGAGCAGATCATCAAACGTGGCGGTGCTTTGGGAGTGCGCGATATCGTGATTGGCATGCCGCACCGGGGGCGTCTATCCGTCCTCGCAAACGTCATGCAAAAACCCTACCGGGCAATCTTTAACGAATTTCAAGGCGGCTCATTCAAGCCTGAGGATGTAGATGGGTCTGGAGATGTGAAATATCACCTGGGGGCCTCGTCAGACCGCAACTTCGATTCCAACAATGTTCATCTTTCTCTGACCGCCAATCCAAGCCACTTGGAGGCTGTGAACCCAGTGGTGCTAGGTAAAGTTCGCGCCAAACAAGAGCAGCTGAATGATCATGACCGAACTCTGGTCATGCCATTGCTCTTGCACGGAGATGCCGCGTTTGCTGGTCAGGGAGTAGTGGCGGAATGCTTTGGGCTCTCAGGACTTGTCGGTCACCGTACTGGCGGCACAATGCACGTCGTTGTCAACAACCAGATCGGGTTTACCACGGCGCCACATTTCAGTCGTTCCTCACCTTATCCAACAGATATTGCCTTGATGGTGGAAGCCCCCATTTTTCATGTTAACGGGGACGATCCAGAGGCCGTAGTACATGCGGCCAAAGTAGCAACCGAGTTCCGCCAAAAGTTTCACAAAGATGTTGTAATCGATATTTTCTGTTACCGCCGCTTTGGTCACAACGAAGGCGATGAGCCAATGTTTACCAATCCTGTGATGTATAATAAAATTAAACGCCAAAAAACGACACTTGCACTCTATACCGAACGCCTCGTCAAAGATGGGCTGATCCCGGAAGGCGAAGTTGAAGATTTGAAAGCGGCATTTCAGGCGCATTTGAATGACGAATTTGAAGCAGGTAAAGATTACAAGCCGAATAAAGCAGATTGGCTGGATGGCAGATGGTCGCATTTGGACAAGCGTGGCGAAGAGTATCAGCGGGGGAAAACATCAATCTCTGATGATACATTCATAGAAATTGGCGCCTCGCTTTGCCGCGCTCCCGACGGCTATCCGATCCATAAAACAGTTGGGCGGCTCTTGGACACTAAAAAGAAGATGTTTGAAACTGGAGAGGGGTTTGACTGGGCAACTGGAGAAGCCCTCGCATTTGGTTCCCTACTAACTGAAGGATATCCCGTCCGCATCGCGGGACAAGACAGCACTCGGGGAACCTTTAGCCAACGCCACTCTGCCGTGATCAATCAAGACACTGAGGAACGTTATTACCCGCTCAACAACATCCGCGAAGGTCAATCTCAATACGACGTAATTGACTCAATGCTATCCGAATATGCAGTTTTGGGTTTTGAATACGGATATTCTTTGGCAGAGCCAAATGCTCTGACACTTTGGGAAGCTCAGTTTGGAGACTTTGCTAACGGCGCACAAATCATGTTTGATCAATTTGTCAGTTCTGGCGAAAGCAAATGGTTGCGGATGTCAGGCCTTGTCGTTTTATTGCCACATGGGTTTGAAGGCCAGGGACCAGAACACTCATCAGCCAGGCTTGAGCGGTTTTTGCAAATGTGTGGTCAAGACAATTGGATCATTGCGAATTGTACCACTCCAGCCAATTACTTTCACATCTTACGCCGGCAGCTTCACCGAAGCTTTCGTAAGCCACTTATTCTTATGACGCCAAAATCACTATTGCGTCATAAATTGGCTGTTTCAAGGACAGAAGATTTCACCAATGGATCCTCTTTCCACCGTGTTCTCTGGGACGATGCGCAGCTTGGAACTTCAGAAACCCAACTTGTCGAAGATAGCAAAATCAAACGCGTCGTTATGTGCTCGGGCAAAGTATACTATGATCTGCTCGAAGAACGTGATGCTCAAGGTATCGATGACGTCTATCTGATGCGGTTTGAACAATTCTATCCGTTTCCTGCGATATCGGCACTTAAAGAGCTCGAACGCTTTAAAAATGCCCAAATGTTTTGGTGTCAGGAAGAACCAAAAAACCAGGGTGGATGGACCTTTATGGAACCTAACTTAGAATGGGTCTTAACACGTATGAAAGCTAAACACAGCCGCCCTGTATACGTCGGACGCTCAGCCAGCGCCTCACCTGCAACAGGATTGGCATCACAGCACAAACTACAACAAAAAGCGCTTATCGAAGACGCGCTGAATACAAAAGGGAAATAGGTAAATGACGATTGAAATACGCGTGCCTACTCTTGGTGAATCTGTCACAGAAGCCACCGTTGCCACATGGTTTAAGTCTCCAGGTGATCCAGTCACCCAAGATGAAATGCTCTGCGAATTGGAAACAGACAAAGTTACCGTAGAGGTTCCCAGCCCAGCCTCGGGAATATTTGGCGATGTTTTAGCCAGCGAAGGGACCACTGTTGGGGTTAATGCTCTTTTAGCGACTGTGAATGAAGGCGCTGTAAGCGAAAAAGCAGCCCGCCCAACCCCGATCGCAAAGCCAGCTTCAGGAGAAAGTTCATCCTTCGACGTGATGGTTCCAACTTTGGGCGAAAGTGTTACTGAAGCGACAGTTGCAATTTGGTTCAAAGCTGTTGGAGATACCGTTGCGCAAGATGAAATGCTGTGCGAATTGGAAACTGACAAAGTGAGCGTCGAAGTTCCTGCACCTTCAGCCGGGATTATAAGTGAGATAATCGCGGCCGAAGGGGCAACAGTTCAAGCAAATGGAAAACTGGCTGTGATCGGCGGATCAGTCGCGCTAACTGCTGCGCAATCCGCGCCCAAATTAGAAGACAAGACAAAAACAGCAGTAGCTTCTAAAGACATTTCGGATGCCCCATCAGCAATAAAGGCCATGGCAGAAGCTAACATTACGCGAAATCAAGTAGAGGGATCAGGGCGCGATGGACGGGTCATGAAAGAGGACGTTGCAAAAGCTATATCAAGGGCCAGCACACCGGCAACACAACCTGCCGCCACAATACCTCGCGCCCCAGTTTCCGCTGACGACGCTTCCCGCGAGGAACGGGTAAAAATGACTCGCTTGCGCCAAACGATTGCACGTCGCCTTAAGGACAGCCAGAATACAGCCGCTATGCTGACGACCTACAATGAGGTCGACATGACCGAAGTCATGGCTCTGCGAAATGAATACAAAGAATTGTTCTTAAAAAAGCACGGCGTAAAGCTTGGCTTTATGTCTTTTTTTACCAAAGCTTGTTGCCATGCTCTCAATGAAGTCCCCGAAGTCAACGCTGAAATCGACAGAAATGACATAGTCTTTAAGAGTTTCGTTCATATGGGGATCGCAGCGGGGACGCCGACCGGACTTGTGGTGCCGGTTATTCGGGATGTCGACAGCATGAGCTTTGCAGCGATCGAAAAAGCAATCTCTGAGAAAGGAGCGCGCGCGCGCGATGGCAAACTTAGCATGGCTGAAATGCAAGGTGGGACATTCACAATTTCGAACGGTGGTGTCTATGGCTCGCTCATGTCTTCTCCCATTTTGAACCCGCCGCAGTCGGGCATTTTGGGCATGCATAAAATCCAAGACCGCCCAATAGCGATAAATGGCGAAGTTGCTATTCGGCCAATGATGTATCTCGCACTCAGCTACGATCATCGCATTGTGGATGGTAAAGGCGCTGTCACTTTCCTTGTCCGAGTTAAAGAGGCACTTGAAGACCCTCGCCGCCTGTTGATGGATCTATAATTTTAAATTTAGATAAAATTGGGCCTTGCACAATTTTTAAAAGTAGAATTTTAAAGATATGACGGATTGACCAAATTAAAAGGAAAAAGAGATGGCGGCATATGACGTGATTGTAATCGGGTCTGGACCGGGAGGCTATGTCTCAGCCATTCGTTGCGCTCAGCTCGGTCTGAAAACTGCTTGCGTTGAAGGCCGCGAGACACTTGGCGGAACCTGCCTAAACATCGGCTGTATTCCGTCCAAAGCACTGTTACATGCAAGCCACATGCTGCATGAGGCCGAGCATAACTTTGCCAAGATGGGGTTAAATGGCAAAAGTCCTTCCGTCGATTGGAAACAAATGCAGGCCTATAAGACTGAGACCATTAGATCTAATACCAACGGCGTAGAATTTCTGTTTAAGAAAAACAAAATCGACTGGATCAAAGGTTGGGGCCAGATTATCACACCGGGTAAAGTTCGAGTAGACGACACTGTGCATGAAACCAAAAACATTATTATTGCATCCGGTTCTGTACCCTCATCCCTGCCCGGTATTGAAGTTGACGAAAAAATTGTAGTTACTTCGACGGGTGCTTTGACACTCCCAAAAATCCCAAAGAAAATGGTTGTGATAGGTGCTGGTGTCATTGGACTGGAGCTAGGCTCTGTCTATGCGCGACTCGGATCCGAAGTTACCGTCGTCGAATATCTTGATGCGATCACCCCAGGTATGGATGCTGAAGTCCAAAAAACCTTTCAACGCATTTTGAAAAAACAGGGTTTGAAATTTGTGATGGGCGCTGCAGTACAATCCGTCGATAAGCTCAAAACAAAAGCCAAAGTAAATTATAAGCTACGCAAAGACGAAAGTTATCATCAAATCGAGACCGATGTTGTGCTTGTAGCGACGGGGCGCAAGCCATTTACGGAAGGGCTTGGCCTAAAAGAGCTTGGCGTCAAAATGTCAGACCGCGGTCAGATTAAAACCGATGAACGATGGCAGACCAATATCTCTGGTATTTTTGCTATCGGCGACGCCATCGATGGACCTATGTTGGCCCATAAGGCCGAGGACGAAGGCATGGCAACCGCTGACGTCATTGCGAGAAAGCACGGGCATGTAAACTACAACGTTATACCCGGGGTAATCTATACGAGCCCAGAAGTGGCCAACGTCGGCGTCACAGAAGACGAGCTTAAACAGCAAGGAATAGCCTATAAGATTGGAAAATTCATGTTCATGGGAAATGGCCGTGCAAAAGCAAATTTTGCAGCAGACGGGTTTGTAAAACTTCTCGCTGATGCTAAAACAGATAGGCTTTTGGGCGCGCATATTATCGGACCAAGTGCAGGTGACCTTATACATGAGATTTGTGTTGCCATGGAATTTGGCGCAACAGCCGAAGATCTGGCGCTCACCTGCCATGCTCACCCGACTTACTCAGAAGCGATAAGAGAAGCGGCATTAGCATGTGGTCTAGGAGCAATCCACTCTTGATATAAAAAATATCTACAAACAAAAAAGCCCCACTTAGAGACCAGCGGGGCTTTTTTTCTGTAATCAACAGACCTTATGTCGGCTCAGGTGAAAGATCAGGATCAGGTCTAGGCTTTACCTTACCTTTTGTTTTTGGAATTGCGGTCAAAGAGGCTGTTCCGCCAGGATCGGCACTATCATCATCGCCGTCTTCTGCTTCGGGATCATCCCCGCGCATAACACGCTTGATCTGTTCACCCGTTAAGGTTTCGTATTCCAAAAGCCCTTCTGCCAAACGCTCCCACTCTTCTTTCTTTTCAGAAAGAATGGAATAGGCTGAGTCATAAGCTTCTTGAATAAATCGTCTGACTTCATCTTCGATCAACTCTTTGGTGTTTGCAGAGACCGAGAAACCGCCCGTGCTTCCAGAGTAACCATCGTGAGCTTCTGAATAATCGACGTCCCCAACTTTGTCCGACATACCCCACCGCAAGACCATTGCGCGCGCAAGTCCGGAGGCCTGCTGAATATCACCAGCCGGCCCATTTGAAACATTTTCGGGACCATATTTAATAATCTCGGCAGCCTTACCAGCCATTGTCATTGCAAGCTTTTCCTCGCATTCAGACTTATGCCAATTCAGGCGGTCCATTTCCGGAAGCGATACGACCATGCCCAAAGCGCCACCACGTGGAATGATTGTTGCTTTATAGACCGGATCACATTGCGGTAAACTCATTCCGACGATTGCATGGCCAGCTTCGTGATATGCTGTTTTTTCTTTTTGATCACTTGTCAAAACCATGCTTCGCCGTTCGGCGCCCATCATAACTTTGTCTTTTGCGTCTTCAAAGTCAATCATATTAACAACAGATCGACCAATCCGCGCCGCCATAAGGGCGGCTTCGTTAACCAGATTGGCCAAATCAGCACCCGAAAAACCAGGCGTCCCGCGGGCTATCAGACGCAAATCCACATCTGGACCAAGCGGTGATTTACGCGCATGTACCTTGAGAATTTTCTCACGCCCCTTTATGTCCGGGTTTGGAACAGTTACTTGACGGTCAAACCGGCCTGGACGCAGCAAGGCAGGATCAAGAACATCACGCCGGTTTGTAGCCGCTAAAATTATTACGCCTTCGTTGGCTTCAAAACCATCCATCTCAACCAGAAGCTGGTTTAGCGTTTGTTCCCGCTCGTCATTACCGCCACCGTAGCCCGCGCCTCGATTTCGTCCAACCGCATCAATCTCATCGATAAACACGATACAGGGTGCGTTTTTCTTTGCCTGCTCAAACATATCGCGCACGCGGCTTGCACCAACCCCCACGAACATTTCAACAAAGTCAGACCCAGAAATAGTAAAGAACGGTACACCTGCCTCTCCTGCGATCGCGCGGGCCAAAAGTGTTTTACCAGTACCCGGCGGACCAACGAGAAGCGCTCCTTTTGGAATGCGGCCACCCAATCGGGAAAACTTTTGAGGGTTGCGAAGAAATTCTACGATCTCTTCAAGTTCTTCTTTGGCTTCATCAATACCGGCGACATCGTCAAATGTTACGCGGCCTTGTTTTTCGGTCAAAAGTTTCGCTTTAGACTTACCAAAGCCCATCGCTCCACCTTTTCCACCACCTTGCATGCGGTTCATGAAATAGACCCATACACCGATTAGAAGTAGGAATGGAAAAAGTGTCATAATAAACGATTGTAGGCCTGACTGTTCCTGCTGTTCGGCGCGGATCATTACTTCGTTAGTAATCAATAGATCTGTCACATTTGCGTCATTTGGACGGATTGTGACATATTCTTTTGAATCTGAAGCTCGAAAAATAATCCGCTCACCGTCCAGGGTGGCCGATGTAACCTCACCACCTTGAACAGCTTGCACAAAATCCGAGTAGCTCCTCTCGCGGCTTTGTACGCTTGCCGACCCTGAACTGAATACGTTAAACAGAACTACGACTACTAAAAATAAAATAAACCAGAAAGCGATATTACGGTTGTTGCCCAAGGCACGTCTCCTAAGCTGCGGTCTGAACCGCTATTTTTTATGTTGTTTATTAAATAGCTATAAATCTTGAACCTTCAATAGGACAAGA
>JAQWKM010000106.1 GCA_029247845.1 Paracoccaceae bacterium
ACTTACGCGTGAAGGATCATCGTGTCTTGGCTCAGGCAAGTTTAAGTGCTGCAGTGCTGCCTTTGTTTGTTGTAGAGGATGAACTTTGGCATCAACCAGATATGTCGGCGCGACATTGGGAGTTTGTCCAAGACTGTCTTATCGATCTCAGATCTGCACTTCATCAGTTAGGGCAACCTCTGGTTGTTCGGCGTGGTAAGGTGATCGATGTCCTTGCCCACCTTCAAGCTGATTATAAAATTAGCGGACTTTATTCGCATGAAGAAACTGGAAATGCCTGGACTTTTAAGCGTGACCAAAAGGTGGCGGCTTGGTGTGCACAAAACGCAATCCTATGGTATCAAACTCAGCAGCACGGTACCCAACGCCGCTTGACCTCTCGCAACGGATGGTCGAAGTCTTGGGATAGCTACATGGCCCAACCTTTGACAAGCGCACCAATCTTAGAGCCTATTTTGGATTTGTCTGTTGGGGCAATTCCAACCGTTGCAGATCTTGGTCTCAGTCCTGATCTTTGTGCTCAGAGACAAAAGGGCGGTCGTGAGAATGGATTAGAACGGCTTAATTCGTTCCTTTATCAACGCGGCGAATATTACAGGACCGAAATGTCCAATCCGCTTAATGGGTCGACTGCTTGTTCGCGTATCTCCCCGCATCTTGCTTGGGGCACAGTCTCAGTGCGCGAAGTATCTCATAAAATACAGCAACGACAACAAGAGCTAAAAAATCAGCCAAAACAAATGACGGGCCGTTGGCCGGGGGCATTATCTTCGTTTTCGGGGCGCTTGCATTGGCATTGTCACTTCATTCAAAAGCTCGAGGATGAACCGCGGATAGAATATAGCAATCTTCACCGCGCCTATGATGGTTTGCGTCTGCCAGAGCCAGAGAGTGGGCGCCTTAAGGCATGGACCAATGGAGAAACGGGATTGCCATTTGTCGATGCCTGCATGCGGTCTCTTGCGACAACTGGGTGGTTGAATTTTCGAATGCGGGCGATGCTCACGGCAGTTGCAAGCTATCATTTGTGGCTGGATTGGAAACAACCGGGCAATCATCTAGCCCGTCACTTTACCGATTACGAACCGGGTATTCATTGGCCCCAAATCCAAATGCAGTCTGGCACGACTGGGATAAATACGATACGCATTTATAATCCTATAAAGCAGGGGTATGATCAGGATCCAGATGGCCGATTTGTAAGAAGCTGGCTTCCTGAACTAGCGCAGATTGAAGATGCCTTTTTGCATGAACCATGGAAGGCGCCAAATGCGCGCTCTATTCTGGGAAAAGCCTACCCTGAACCTATCGTTGATCATCATCTTGCTGCAAAGCGCGCCAAAGACAAAATTTGGGGAACCCGCGCGCAAAGTGATTTTCGCAGCACAGCGAAGGCCATCAACAATAAACATGGGAGCCGCAAAAGTGGGATACCGATGAGGGGACGGCAAAAAGATAAAAACTGTCTAATTGATCAACTTTCCTTTAAGTTTGAAGAAAAAAATGCAGAGTAATGTTGGATCTAATGCAAGAGGGTGAAGTGAATTTAGAAAAATCACACCGTCTTTTTTAAACGCTTTAGTGTGAGTGTGACTTTAAGGCTCTTGGCTTTCGATGATCTCTGCGGCACAAGCTGGTCGTATGACATATAGAGTTTCCTTCGATATTCATGCCCAGAGTGGCAAAGCGCGCTGTGGCGTTATCAAGACCCCAAGGGGTAATATAAGGACCCCGGCGTTTATGCCTGTGGGAACTGCCGCGACAGTTAAAGCCATGATGCCGGAAAGCGTGCGCGCGACGGGTGCTGATATCCTACTTGGCAATACCTACCATCTTATGCTGCGCCCGGGGGCAGAGCGGATCGCACACCTTGGGGGTTTGCATGAATTTATGAATTGGTCGCGGCCAATTTTGACGGATAGCGGTGGGTTTCAAGTAATGTCCCTTGCAGACTTGCGAGAAATGTCTGAGCGAGGCGTTACGTTCAAATCGCATATCGATGGCTCGCGCCATGACCTGTCTCCCGAACGGTCTATGGAAATTCAAAAGCTTCTGGGAAGTGATATAGTCATGGCGTTTGATGAATGCACGCCTTTTCCAGCAACTCAAGAAGAGGCTCAAAAAAGTATGGAGCTTTCTATGCGCTGGGCGGAACGTTCAAAAGAGACCTTCGGAGATAGGCCCGGTCATGCCTTATTTGGGATCCAGCAAGGCAGTGTCTATCCTGAGCAACGCGCAGAAAGTGCTGCTGTGTTAACGGATATTGGCTTTGATGGATATGCAGTTGGCGGTCTTGCGGTTGGTGAGGGACAAGAATCAATGTTTGATGTGCTTGAGTATGCTCCGGACATGCTACCTTTTGATAAACCCCGGTATCTTATGGGAGTTGGCAAGCCAGATGATATTGTTGGCGCAGTGAAGCGTGGTATTGATATGATGGATTGTGTTCTTCCGTCACGGTCTGGCCGGACGGGTCAGGTGTTTACTCGCCGCGGTGCAGTCAACATCAAGAATGCGCGTCATCAGGATGACCCTAGGCCTTTGGACGAAGACTGTTCTTGCCCTGCCTGCTGCAATTATTCGAGGGCCTATTTGCACCACGTATTCAAGGCGCAGGAAATGATCTCAAGCATGTTATTGACGTGGCATAATTTGCATTATTTTCAGGATTTGATGTCTGACATGCGGTCGGCGATCTCAGAAGATAAGTTTGATGCGTTTGAAAAAAAGTTTCATAATCGCCGCGCAGATAGAGATATCGAGAAGCTCTAAAGATTATCGGTTGTCGTCGGCCAAGATATAGGCAATCTGGCCAGACAAGGCAGACGTCAAAAACAGCTTCTTATCGTTATTTAAATGATTTTCTTGACCTCTGTGGAGGCAGTTATAGTGTTTTGATAGAAGTCAGAAATTTCTGAAACTATTTGTTTTTGGATATTCTCATGCATCATCAAAATTTCATGCTCAGCATTTGGCACAATGATTAAACGGCCATTGCTCCACGATTTCATTCTTCTGATGATTCTTGATTTTGAGACAATTTGTTCATTATCACCCAGATAGCAGAGGGATGCTTGTTTGGGAGAGGGCATACCAGCAAGATCATTTGTTTCGCGCAGAGCGGCTTCAAACCAACGAATACTTGGACCGCCTAATTGAAGCTCTGGGGTTTGGAGTACCTGATTGCGCATATAGGCCCACATATCTGGATCTCGCGTGAGTGTGTTTCCTTCGAATTCGGCTGTGGCACAGTAGCAGTCTTTCGTTACGTTAGGCGCATAATTTGCCGCCAGTGAAAGCATTTTAGCAGTCTTCGCAATGGTTTGTGCAAACGGCCGCAGAAGGACGTTTTGTATAACTATTCCCCACATAGGCCCCGTAAACGCTGCTGATACAAAGGCAAGATCTCGATGCAAAGCGCGCTGGGCGATACACCCTCCCATCGAATGGGCCAAAAGAAACCACGGTTTGGGTAGCTCTAAATTCTCGGACGTTTCGATAACGGCATCTAAGTCTTTTTGATATTCTGTGAAATCAGTTACATCGCCCATCATTCTATCGGGCAAAGAGCGATCTGCAAGTCCTTGGCCACGCCAGTCTATCGCAAGCGCACTATATCCAAGTTGGACAAAAATCTCGGCTGTTTTGCCATATTTTTCGATATATTCAGTGCGGCCTGGAAAAATAAATACCGTTCCGTGAGAGTTGTTTTCAAGGTCAGAGCCCTTCCAGATGCCAATTCGCACCTTCACTTTATCTGTCGTATTTACCCAGTAAGCGGCACCCTTCTTGGCAATTGACGCATTTTTGTAGTAAAGTGGTGCATCTCCGATTAACACTTATCAGAACAACCCACTTAGCCGCATTGCAGTACTCATATCGCCCTCAACACGCAGTCTGCCACCCATAAATGCTGATGTAGGGTCTAGGTCACCGCTCAGAATTTCCTGAAATGTTTCTGCATCCGCGATAAGTGTCACATCTGTTTTGTCATCGCCTGACCGCACGCCTTGAGCATCAATAATCACTCCGCCTTCGCCTTCGATCGAAAACTTTGCTGATCCGTCAAAACTGCCACTTCCCAGTTTTTCACTAAGGGCTGTAACCGCTTGTTTGATAATGCCGCTCATTTTAATCTCTCCCAAAGCTATTAACCCTAGTATAATTTTACTGTTTTGGTACTAACACAGTATGGCTAAGATAAAAGCAAAAATAAAGGCTGTCCTTGCAGCATTGGTAATTGGAACTTTCACTGCGAGCCAACTTTTCGCCGAACAAAATATTTTGCCTGACCTTTACGATCATCTGAAAGCTTCAGATGCGGAAACGGCGCTTGGTTTGGAACGCAAGATAAAACGTTTGTGGGAAAATTCGGGGTCACCCAGCGTCAATTTTCTGTATGAAAAGGGAAATAGTGCATTTCTATCAGGAGACTATGCAACATCGATACAGCATTACTCTGCAGTCATAGAATTTGCGCCAGATTTTGCGACAGGATGGTTTGCTCTAGCGCGCGCTTACACTCACATACACTATTACGGTCCGGCGCTTGAGCACCTTGAAATGGCTCTGTCGCTTGATCCGCACCATTTCTATGCGGTTCTTGGTCTTGGACAAATACTGGAGAAACTGGATATGCCGGCTTTGGCTTTTAAAGCATATGAAGAGGCGTTAGAAATTCATCCACATTTGGCTGAAGCGAAAGAACTACAAGGCCGCATTGATCGCGCAGTTCTCGATACACAGATCTAATCAGGTAAGGCAAATGCGTATGCACTCAGGTCGGATCGCCGGCGTTTTGGGCCCCACTAATACTGGAAAAACCCATTATGCGATTGAGAGAATGCTGGCGCATCGCACTGGTATTATTGGCTTGCCGCTGCGCCTGTTAGCGCGAGAGGTTTATGATAAAATCGTGGCCATCCGCGGACCATCTGTGGTTGCTCTTTTAACTGGCGAAGAACGTATCATTCCCCCTCGGGTACAGTATTGGGTCTGCACTGTTGAGGCAATGCCACAAAATAATGGTGTGGATTTTGTCGCTGTTGATGAAATTCAGCTTTGCGCAGACCCCGAGCGCGGTCATATCTTTACGCAACGCCTATTGAACGCGCGTGGCCTACATGAGACGCTTTTTCTGGGCGCTGATACGATGCGCGGTCCGATTTCTCAGTTAATACCAGAGGCTATCTTTGTTCGGCGTGAGCGGCTGAGTGACCTTAGTTATGGGGGATCAAAAAAAATAAGTCGAATGCCGATGCGAAGCGCAATTGTTGGGTTTTCTGTGGATAACGTTTACGCAATGGCCGAACTTCTTCGCCGTCAAAAAGGTGGCGCGGCAGTTGTACTGGGTGCTCTTAGCCCCAGAACGCGAAACGCACAAGTTGAGCTCTACCAAGCTGGTGAAGTTGATTATTTGGTCGCCACTGATGCGATTGGTATGGGATTGAACCTTGATGTCCATCATGTTGCGTTTTCTGGGGTAAGCAAATTTGATGGACGCCGCATGCGTCCTCTGGCGCCAAACGAACTTGCTCAGATTGCTGGCCGGGCAGGGCGGGGCATGGCCGATGGCAGTTTTGGAGTGACCGGAGAAGCGCCAGAGTTGGATGAAGGGATCGCCAACGCGATCGTAAACCATCGCTTTGCCCCCATAAAGCGTCTTCAATGGCGTAATTCTGATCTCACCTTTTCAAGTATCGACGTCCTGATTGAAAGGCTCGGAATATCGCCAACCAACGAAGTGTTTATAAAAGCCCGAGACGCAGACGACTTAATTGCATTGAAAAACCTTGCAGAAATGTCAGAGATTCGCGCCCGTGCGGGCAACACATCTTCTGTCAGATTACTTTGGGATGTTTGTCGGATCCCCGATTTCAGGGGAATCAGCCCAGCAGATCATGCGACATTATTAAGCACTATATTTAATCATCTTCATGAAACTGGAAAGCTTCCAGAGGCTTGGTTGGCCCGACAAATCAATCTGACTGATAGAATTGATGGCGATATTGACACACTATCGAAACGTTTGGCCTTTATTCGAACGTGGACCTATGTCGCACAGAGCGCAGATTGGTTAGAAGATGTAAAGTATTGGCGTGAGGCGACGCGCGCAATAGAAGATAGATTATCAGATGCGCTACACAATGCGCTGACAAAAAGATTTGTAGATCGGCGGACATCTGTTTTGTTACGCCGCCTCAAGCAGAAGGAGGGCCTGTTGGCCGACGTAAATGATAATGGTGAGGTGACCGTAGAAGGTGAATTCGTAGGTCGGCTCGAAGGGTTCAGGTTTCTCCAGGACAAGAATGCAACTGGCACTGAAGCCAAGACTGTCAAGTCGGCGTCTTTTCAGGCGTTGATGCCCTACTTCAACCTGAGGGCAGACCGATTTTATAATGCCCCCGATACAGAATTAGATTTCACAGATCAGGGTGGTCTGATGTGGGGTGAACATGCAGTTGGCAAGCTTGTGCCTGGGGAAGATCCTCTGAAGCCGCAGATTACGGCATTTGTTGACGATAGTGCAGGGCTAGATGTGATGCAGAAAGTGCAACGTAGGTTGCAACACTTTATCGATCGTAAGATTGCGGCTCTTTTTGAACCGCTTTTGCTGTTACAGCGAGACGAAGCGTTAGACGGTCTTGCCCGTGGTTTTGCATTTCGGATGGTCGAGGGCTTTGGAATATTACCGCGCGTAGCTGTTGCAAATGATGTCAAAGCGCTGGACCAAGACGCCCGCGGTATGCTGCGAAAGCATGGTGTCAGATTTGGTCAATTCACGATCTTCATGCCGCTGCTTTTAAAGCCAGCAGCGACACGGTTGCGCATTCTTCTTTGGTCACTGGCCCAGAAGCTTGATGAATTCCCGGTAAGCCCACAGCCTGGCCTTGTCACAATACCTGTTGATGGCTCTGCGCCGCAGGGATATGACATCATGGCCGGCTATCGCAATTCAAATACTCGTGCCATTCGCATAGATATGCTTGAAAGATTGGCCGATATGATCCGTGTAGAAGATACTCGCGCCGGATTTGAAGCTAGACCGGACATGTTATCGATCACGGGAATGACGTTAGAACAGTTTTCTGATCTTATGCAAGGCTTGGGATATAATGTCGAAAAGCTTGAACGCGATAAAGTGAAACCTGCCAAGGCGGGCATTTTCGCGGTGGAAAAAACTAAAGCGTCAACAGATTCAGTGGACCTAGAAGTTAAAGACGGATCGCACAATTCAGATCTACAGACACCAGAGATGGAAATATCATCCAGCCCTGTTGTTGATCAGTTCTTAGATGATCAAGTTTCTGAGGAAACCACGGCTGTTGCACAATCTGGTGATGGTGAGACCGAGGCCCAAGTTGATGAAACGGCCAATACAGAGGCGCCGAATGTAGTGGAAGACGTAACGCCAGTCGAAAAAGAGACCTATTTTGTTTTCACGTGGTCGACGCGTAGCAAATCAATACCCAATCGCCAAACACGCGATTTTCGAAAACCAGACGACCAAGGTAAAATCAAGGATCGTCCTAAGGGGAAAAGAAACCAGTCAAAAGATGACCAAAAGCCAAGGCCTCATCAGTCGAAACCAGAAAAAAGCAAAAAGATTGATCCTGACAACCCATTTGCAGCAGCCTTGATGGGTCTAAAAACAAGGGATTGATCAGATTGGATCAAGCTGAAAAACTGCGCATCGATAAATGGCTGTGGCACGCCAGGTTTTTTAAGACGCGAACTCTTGCATCCAAAGTGGTGTCGTCTGGTAAGATGCGGGTAAACTCGCAAAAAGTTACAAAACCATCTTATATGGTTACTATTGCAGATGTGCTTACCTTTGCGCAAGAAAAGCGCATACGTGTGGTTGAAATTGGGGCATTGGGCACGAGAAGGGGTCCTGCAAGTGAAGCTCAAGAGCTCTATTTTGATCGGAGCCCCCAGGAAGAAAAACTACCAAACGTCCAAAGTAACGATCGAAAGGGACGACCATCCAAAAAGGATCGACGTGCTATTGACCGACTGCGATAAAGTGGCACTTGAATGATGCGCTTAGCTGGATTAGCTATTTCCCTGAGTATTAGTTAAATGGACCTTAATCGATGACCTATATCGTTAACGATAGCTGCATTGCATGCAAGTACACAGACTGTGTAGAGGTGTGTCCAGTTGATTGCTTTTACGAAGGCGAGAACATGTTGGTCATACATCCAGACGAGTGCATTGATTGCGGTGTCTGCGAGCCTGAGTGTCCGGCGGATGCGATAAAACCAGATACTGATACAGGTGCAGAAGAGTGGGTCGATTTTAACCGAAAATATGCTCTTATCTGGCCAAATATTATGATACAAAAAGATCCTTTAGAAGGCGCTGATGAACGAGAAGGGGAAACGGGAAAATTTGAAAATTATTTCTCTGAAAAGCCTGGAGAAGGCAGCTAAAAATCGGACTTACGCCCTAGGCTAGGAATCATAAGATTTTTATGTTATTAAAAATCCAGCAAAAGTGAATTAAAACTGTAAAAGTTGCTTCAAGTTTTATCCGAGATTTGCGGAAATAACGAGATTGGCCTATTTAAGGCACGAAAACTTTGATAAGTTTTGGGCCAGTTTTTTCGTCTTGAACTAACGCGTAAAATGGGAAAGCTATATGACAAAGACTAAGAAGGCAGACTTCCGACCGAACGACTATGTTGTCTATCCGGCGCACGGCGTAGGCCAAATTGTGTCGATCGAAGAACAGGAGATAGCCGGTATAGCGCTGGAACTTTTCGTCGTTTCGTTTGAAAAAGATAAAATGACGCTTCGAGTGCCTACGCATAAGGCAACAGATATCGGCATGCGCTCACTCAGTAGCCCTGATGTGGTGACCCGAGCGATGACGACCTTGAAAGGCAAGGCTAAGGTCAAGAGGGCGATGTGGTCGCGTCGTGCGCAAGAGTATGAGCAAAAAATAAATTCTGGCGATCTAATTGCAATCGCTGAAGTAGTCCGAGACTTGCACCGTAATGACGACCAGCGCGAACAAAGCTATTCAGAGCGACAGCTCTACGAAGCAGCCTTGGAGCGCTTAACGCGCGAAGTAGCGGCTGTGGCCGATGGTGACGAAGTCGCCGCTGCAAAGAAAGTAGATGACGTACTAGTATCACGCGCCGCTTAATTTTTCACTGTTTACAAATTAAAATGTTAAAATTTAACCGTGCCTTAATTTGGCGCGGTTTTTCATTGGGCGAAAGACAAAATCGCTATCATCATTGTAATTTCTGTCACAATAGCCGTCGCCCCTAAAATATCTCCGGTCTGGCCCGCAATTTTATGATTTGCTATCGCGGCACAGATCCATGCCGTTAAAGACCCGATCGCGCAGGCCACCAGGCCTGTTACGCCCAAAAGCAGCAAAGCAGCCAGCGCAGAAATGCCAACCCCGACGTATGCCGGAGTTGGACGTGGTCGACCCACGCTGTGGGATAGCCCCTCTGATCGGGCAGTTGGAAGTAGGGCCATTATCACACCAAGAACAGCGCGAGAAAAACTGCCTGCAACTAAAAGTGAAGCGAAGGCCAAGGATAAATCAAATAAATGGCTGATCAATAACCATCTTAAGGATAGGGAAAAGAGAAGGGCAACTACTCCATAAACACCGATTGTGCTGTCTTTCATGATCTCTAGTCGACGTTCTATTTCCAAGCCACCCCAAAGGCCATCGGCACTATCGGCCAGTCCATCCTCATGCATGGCTCCAGTCAGCATAGTGCCCGCCGCCAAGCCTAACAGGACCGAGATGAAATGACCCAGACCCAAGGTTATAGCAATCGTAGATGTCAACCAAACCATCACAGCCCACAAGGCACCTGCCAGTCCGTAAGCCCAAACTGCTATATTTGAGCGTTCAAACGCAGTTGCGGAAAGTCGAAGCGGTATCCGGGTGAGAAGACTGAGCGCCACGCCAGCGTCATATACATAAGTTTTCCACATAGGTTTTTCGGTGTCGCCTTTTGGTCTCTACGTGCCTTTTATGCACTTGTTCTTTAATCGGTTTCAACCCATACAACGTATACACTGAATTATTTGGTAGACGTCATGGCGGCCACTTTCGCAACCCTTTCCGAATTCGTCGCGGTTTTAAGCGACGCCTCTGAGCCAGACATCTCTGCATTGAAATTAGCTCAAGAACGCAACTCGCAGCTCACAAAACCTGCAGGAGCTCTTGGCAGGCTCGAAGATCTCGCGCTATGGTATGCAGCTTGGAGGGGTGACGTCAAGCCAACGTTAAAAAATCCACAAGTTGTTGTATTTGCTGGAAATCATGGTGTAACATCGCAAGGCATATCGTTATTTCCATCCGATGTAACGGCACAAATGGTTCTGAACTTTCAGGCAGGTGGAGCTGCAATTAACCAGTTATCAGATTGCTTTGGTGCAAAGCTGGACGTTCATGCGCTTGATTTAGATACGCCAACGCAAGATTTTACTTTGGGACCTGCAATGAGTGAGGAAGACTGTCTTAAAGCACTTCAATTGGGATGGAACAGCGTCGATCCTGAAACTGATCTATTGGTTCCCGGAGAGATGGGAATCGGTAATACTACGTCAGCGGCTGCGATTTCGTTGGCTCTTTTCGGCGGAGTAGGCTCAGACTGGGCCGGCCGCGGTACTGGGCTGGATGATGCTGGGGTTACCTTAAAATCTCATGTGATTGAAAAGGGTCTCTCAGCTAACCCCACTGCCCAAGGGAATGGTCTGGAAGCTCTCAGGTGCTTAGGTGGCCGAGAGCTTGCTGCAATGGCTGGTGCAATCGCACGGGCACGTGTTTTTAGCATTCCAGTCATCCTTGATGGTTTTATTTGCTGTGCTGCTGCTGCATGTCTGCAAGCTATCAGCGCGACGGCAATAGACCATAGTGTAGCGGGACATCTTAGCGCTGAGGTTGCACACGAAAAAATGCTTGCCAAGCTGTGCAAAGAACCAATTTTATCCCTTGGTTTGCGTCTTGGAGAAGGTTCTGGTGCGGCGCTTGCAATAGGCGTTTTAAAGGCGTCAATCGCCTGTCACTCGGGTATGGCAACTTTTGCTGAAGCGGGCGTTTCCACCGGCTGAGTTAGGATTTTTTCGGCGTTGAGTTGTGCGAGAATTGCGGCTTCTAGCTCCTATTCTGGATCTTTTGCAAGGTTAACATATTTGTTGTTTTTATCGGCAATAACTCCTGTACGCAAAACTTTGCTCAAAGCCCGCATCGCCTTTTGATCATGTTGAAAAAAGTCTTCTCAGGTTAAGTGGCTTCAAAGTCAGTTAATCCAGCGATTTTCAATCGCATATAGCCCAGCCGACAGGCTTCTATCAAACGTTTTGCACAATATCGTCTGCTCCTGCTTGGTCTAATTTAAAAACTTAATTGCGATTAAACGCCTTTGCCACAATGTATAAATCACTATATTGTCGCAGGATTTTTGCGACCAATTAGCTACTTTTTTTGGATCATCCAAGGCAACCATTTGCACCCTTGTGTTTTCAATAGCTCAGGGCGTGACGGATCGCAAAAGAATCGTTTGAACCCGAAACGGTGCATTAATTTTATGATTTTTAGACTGTTATCGATGACTACAGTTTTCATGCCTGAATTTCGTACTTAACGATCCATAATCTGGCCAAAAAGATTGATTACCCAATAATAACAATACCTTGAGCATCTATTTTATCTGCATCTTCTATGCTCGGTATTAACTTGCGCATTCTTCTTTGAGTTTATCCAAAGGAGGGTTGAGGATGGTTTAGGGGAAGGTAATCTGAGGCTTTGTTTGACGCTTTTTAACAAGATCAGATTGAAAGCGTAGAGCTTACTGAATGGCCATCACCCTTTTGGAAGCTCTAGAGTAATGTTTTGTCCGCGTTTGATATAGCGGAGTTCTGTATCACCGATGGCTGCAACTTTTCCTCCATCCAGCTTATCGCCAATTTTGACCATTACTCTTTTGCCGCTACTCAATCGGATTAATGCGCTGCGTTTGCCCAATGATAGATAGACACCAATTAGATTTATATTTCGTAGATCCAGAACGTTTACGATTGTTGCTTTGCTACTAACTCGACTGTCATTCGTACTGCTGTACGCATAATTACTTATATTGGCTTCATCGCCTTCGTCTTCTGGCGAAAATACACGGGCGACAATAACAGATTCTACTCTTTTGATATTGTTAGGTCTTTTCTTTGGGCGCAGGGAAGTAGATAAAATATCCTCATTTGCCTCAGGAAATATTGGCTGGACAGAGGACGGCCTTGATTTTGGTCGCAAAACACTTGCCTGATCTTGCTCACTTATTGTCTCGGCGCCGTCTGTTGGCCGAGGTATTGGGCGAATTATGATTAGCGGTCTACCTGTCGGTGACTGCCCTGAGTTATCAATTTTATGCTTGCTGAGCTTTGCGGGTTGCAGGCGCAGTGGCGACGGCCTCTCAGGTTTATCCAGAGTGGTAAATCCGATGCCTGAAGCGCTTTGGTTCTGTTGCTCAGCATTTCTTACTTCAGGCTTCGTTAGGAGCGTAATTTCCTGTATTGGTGTCGAAACTGTCCGAAGCCACGTGCCTGAGCTGGGTTTGCCGCCCAGGATGTTGCGGAGCTGTGGAATACTTTCTGGTAAAACCGGAGGAATAGATGAAAACTTTTGGACACTGTCGAGGTTTGCCAAGCTATAAGAATTTGGCTCCACAATTTCTGTTTGCTGAGGTGCTAGATTTATGCCTGCTGTCGGTAACATTTCCAAAGCTGCTATCTCTAGGTCGGTCTCAAAATCTATTGATAAGTCTAAAGAAGATATTT
>JAQWKM010000107.1 GCA_029247845.1 Paracoccaceae bacterium
TCGGTTGGTTGGTATGGATCCACTCACATTGCCAAATTCTTTTGCTGTGGCGAACATAAGCTTTGCAAGGTCCATGATAGAATTAGAGCAATCTAATACATTATTCACCAACGAAGAGACGGCCCTCAAACTACCATCAAATGTAAAGGTGACACTTGACCCCAGCGTTGGGCCGGGGTTAGCAGTTGGGGACATTAGTCTAGTACAACGGTTGTTAAAGAGCGATCGGCTAACCCGTCTTATAATACTTCCTATGCAGCCAATTAAGCAGGGAGATCTTGATACTATTGCTCCAAATTTGCGGCTGCAAAAAGCTCAACAATTGTCTGATGTTACAAAGCTGACTGATAGTTTCCATTTGAATTTGACAGCTTTTGGCCTGCTGAGCTTTGCCGTTGGCTTATTCATCGTACATAGCACTATTGGCTTAGCGTTTGAACAACGCCGTGCAATGATTCGTACAATGCGCGCAATGGGCGTACCGTTGCGGACCCTACTCGTTTTGGTAAATGTAGAAATGTTGATATTGGCTATGATAGGAGCGATGATTGGCATTGTCTTATCTGATCGCAGCATTTTTACTACCGGACGTAGCAGCAACTTTAAGCGGACTCTATGGAGCAGAAATCTCTGGTACACTTCAGTTCCGCGCAGACTGGTGGCTGTCTGGTTTGCTACTTGCAATTGCTGGGACTGCTATAGCTTTATCATCCCACATGTGGCAAATTACCAAAATGCCACTTTTGGAGAGTGCGCGATCAAGAGCGTGGGTAATTGCGAGGACATCAAAATTTAGAATCCAAACTGCGGTTGCAATAACTTTACTTTTTGCAGCCATTTTGATGGTTATGACCCTAGACGGGCTGCTGGTTGGCTTTGCACTGCTTGGTAGCCTGCTGATAGGCGCGGCCCTAGCTTTACCAAGTTTGACGGCTGGAAGTCTGACACTGCTCCAAAAATATACAACTACGCCAATTTGGAGTTGGTTTTGGGCTGACACGCGGCAACAACTTCCCGGGCTTAGCCTTGCTCTTATGGCACTACTGCTTGCAGTATCTGCCAATATTGGTGTCTCGACCATGGTATCAAGTTTTCGGCTAACCTTTGTTGGATTTCTAGATCAACGGCTTGCCCCCGAACTATTTATGCGAGTGAACAGTGCAGAACAAAGTAAAGAATTGGAGACTTTCCTTAAAAAGCGTGACGTTGAGGTTTTACCACTTTTGTCAACGCAAGTTAAAATTGAGCAACATTTTGTAGAATTATTTGGTATTCGGGTTGGACAAACTTACCGGAATAATTGGGTGTTCTTAGAAGCAACGACTGCGGCCTGGGATGAAGTCCAGCTTGGCCAAGCAGTTATTGTTAATGAGCAACTTGCCCGACGCACTAATCTTTGGGTAGGAGATCGAGTTCAAATAACGCCGAACCTTAAGCTGCCCATCGCAGCTGTGGTTGGAGACTATGGCAATCCAAAAGGCCAAGTAATTATAACCGAAAAACTATTCCAAGATATAAATCCTGGTCTTTTTCCTGATCGATTTGGCGTTCGCACTCAGGATGCCTCTGAGTTAAGGGCGCAAATCATAGATAAAATAGGCATGGACGATACTGCGATCATCGATCAAGCATCGATTAAAGCATTCTCACTCGAAGTATTTGAGCGGACTTTTCTTGTAACATCCGCTTTGAACATACTTACACTTGGAGTTGCTAGCTTCGCCATTTTAATGAGCCTACTCACACTGGCTGATCTACGTGTGCCTCAACTTGCGCCAGTTTGGGCATTGGGGCTAACGCGCAGTCAACTAGCAAGATTAGAGATTCTACGCACTATTTTGCTTGCCGCGTTTGTGGTTCTTTGCGCAATACCTACCGGCCTTACGTTAGCATGGATCTTGCTAAGTGTCATAAATGTTAAGGCGTTTGGCTGGAAATTACCTATGTATTTGTTCCCTTTGGAATATGCAAAACTGGGCGTCTATGCTTTGGTGGCTGCTTTTTTAGCTGCAGCTTGGCCTACACTGCGACTAATACGAACGCCACCATCCACGTTACTTAAGGTCTTTGGCAGTGAACGTTAAAATTTATTTCATTTTATTTATTTTTTGGCCACTTAGTCTTATGGCACAGGGTTTTTTTGGTCTGGGAAGTGATGCAGAAGGCTTCACCACTCCGCAGCCTAATCCAGTTTTCAACTTTCCCACGGATCATGGCGCGCATCCTGATTACCGGGTTGAATGGTGGTATCTTACAGCAAATTTAACCGGCCCGAATGGGACGTCTTATGGCTTACAATGGACATTATTTCGTACTGCACTTGCACCGGGCGAAAAACAAGGTTGGGACTCCCCTCAAGTCTGGTTTGCACACGCTGCTGTGACTACGCCAAATCATCATTTTACGACCGAACGGTTTGCTCGCGGTGGCATCGGGCAGGCTGGAGTACGAGCCGACCCATTTAAAGCTTGGATCGATGAATGGGCCCTAAGAGGTGAAAATTTTGGTAACATGACGCTGACAGCGAGAGGGCCAGATTTCGGCTATGACATGGCTCTACTGGCAAAAGGACCAATAGTACTCCATGGCGACAAAGGATATTCGGTTAAATCATTTCAGGGACAGGCAAGTTATTATTATTCTCAACCCTTCTTTAAAATAGAAGGCACTCTGAATCTTCCTAGCGGTGACATCCGCGTAACAGGGGACGCATGGCTTGATCGCGAATGGTCGTCCCAACCCCTTTCCGCATTGCAGTCTGGCTGGGACTGGTTCTCACTTTCATTTAAGGATGGGTCAAAATTGATGGGCTTTCAACTGAGGCATACCGATGGATCAAAATACGGCTCTTCGACTTGGATTGATCCGGATGGATCAACAACGTCATATGGGAATAAGGCGTTCATCGCTAATCCTTTAACTACCACTGTTGTTGCTGATCGGGCGATACCGACAAGGTGGCTGGTAACCCTTAATGACCGAGCAGTCAATGTAACGGTAACTGCAGTCAATCCTCGCTCTTGGATGGGACTTTCAGTCCCTTATTGGGAAGGACCGGTTGATATATCAGGCAGTCATACTGGCAAAGGATATCTAGAAATGACCGGTTATTAGCGTTTTTGACTATTTCCTAAAATAGGCTCTTTGCAAACATCATATTTTATAAGGCTATTAGTATACAGGTTTGCATCATCCGATTCCGCCTCTATGCCAAAGATCGCAATGAGTGGCAGTGTAATCAGGATGGTGTGCATGGGGTTATACTGGTTGATACTTTATTTATATTTAGGATCGTTAAACTTTGGGGACTCTGGCCATTTAAAACTTTTGATTCCTCCCGAAGCAGGCTCTTGCTCTACAAAAGCTGTTATTGGAATTGAATGACTACCTTCACTGTACTCCTGTAGCATGTGCCTATGCTCTTCTAGGAAAGATAACCCAGCGTCTTGAAAGTCTGCTAGATCGTCAATCCCATCTGTAACCCATATTTGAAAAACTTCTTCGTCTCTTGTGAGCAAATAATGCTCGTGCCCCTTAAGAGCATTTTTAAGTGCTGTCAAATATTCATCAAAATATTCAGGTTTTGGTTGGAATCGTATCATCGATAAAGTTTTCATAATAGCTCCATTCCCAACAACGTTAGCCGAACAGAACTGCATCCGTAAAGATGACAAGAAGATTATGCCTTTTTACAATTATCGATGATGGCTCAAACGCCCCATCACCATCAATAGGGGCTACTCCGCGTTTCCCCTATTGATGCAAGGGCGTCGTTTTCATATTGTTCTGTTAGACAAGAACGTCGCAAACGAGGAATAAAGATATCTTTTCTTAGTATACCGTCTCGAGCAGATGTTCGAGAAAGACCTTTATGACAACTGTTACCCCCTCTTCTCATTCGACGGACGTTTATAAACACGGTGTGTTTTTCGTATTTGCGGCGGGTGTTCTTTGGTCAACAGTCGGTCTTGGTATTCGGCTGATCGAAGACGCCGTCGTGTGGCAAATTCTGTTCTACCGCTCCATAAGTTTATCTCTAGTTCTTTATATTGTTATTCGTCTGCGTTCGGGTGAAAGCCCATTTGCGCAGATACGCCGGATCGGGTTGCCTGCTGTCATCGCTGGAATTGCACTTGTTGCAGCCTATTCTGGCGGTATCTACGCAATCCAGAACACTTCTGTGGCAAATGCGATGCTATTGTTTGCAACAGCCCCTTTCATAGCCGCGGTTTTGGGCTGGGTAGTTTTACATGAACCCGTCCGTAAGGCGACATGGATCGCAATCGCAGTGGCACTCGGCGGCATTGCAATCATGGTTGCTGACAAATCTGACAGCGCCGCCCTCAAAGGTAGCTTAGCAGCACTTGGTTCAGCACTAGGCTTTGCCGTCTTTACTGTCACGTTGCGTTGGGGCAAGACTGGAGAAATGCTGCCATCCGTTTTCCTTTCTGGTCTATTTGGCGTCTTTGTCACTTTTCTAATATGCCAATTCATGGGTTTGTCGATTATTGTAAGTACGCGCGACGGCGGTATTGCCATGGGAATGGGTGTCTTCCAAGTGGGAGCTGGTCTTATCCTTTACACATTAGGCTCGCGCAGTTTGCCTGCCGCAGAATTGGCCTTGTTATCGTTGTCAGAAGTCTTGCTTGGTCCCGTCTGGGTTTGGTTATTTTTGGGTGAAACAGCAAGCCTCAACACATTGATTGGTGGTGTAGTTCTAATGGCGGCAATTGCAGGAAACGCACTGTCGGGCAAGCGTCGAAAACCGCCTCCGATCACCACACCCTGAAGTGAACTACCAACTCAGTTCTATTAAAGTTTTGCTAATCTAAGCCATGGCCAGAGAGCGCCCCTAGATCGATATAGGCTTTATGCGAATTGGAATATTCAATAAAGCAAAATGCGGTCAACAGTGGATGGGAACCGAAGATTTCTTTTTTTGCTATTGGGAGGCTGAAACTGAGGATTATATATATGATGCCTTAAAAGAGGTGGGATCAGACATGACATTGCAAACGGTAGTATACGAAAGTCATCGATTTGTTTCGGTGTATAACTTAAAAGGTGAAGAGGTTGTTTACCTTCCCTTCAAGCTATTGAGCGAATTAAGTTGATTTAATGGAATTGAGAGCCCCATGCGCACCAGTAAGATAGTGTTGGTTCTAGTCACGACCGTTAATATAAAGTCATATTCTGGTCTTATTCTACTGAGTTCAAGAGTAAACTCCTTGTACTGCTTTGTGTGACCAACGCTCTCTAATCAAAGCTTCATGCTCCTTTAGTTTTGGAAAATTACAGAGATTTACCCCATCATTTCTTAGCCAACGATTTACAAGAGATAAATAAGGATCACACATTGAATAAATGTCCCCTAGAACCCACGGACCTATAAAGTAATGTTCTTCAACAAATTTGGCGTAACTATACATATTTGTCTTAACTTTAGCTGTCATACTTTCTCTTGCAGCAGGATCATCAGACCATCGAACTCCTCTATGTTTGTGTGCATGCCCTACATGAACTGTTGAGGCGATATACATGTTGAAAGCTTGTGCTTGAGCTAATTCAAAGGGATCAGTGGGCGCCAGATGTTTATCTGGATAAGTTTGGCTTATGTAGAGCAGAAGTGCTGGTGTTTCTGTTAAAATGCCTTCAGTCGTTACAAGAACTGGAACTCTTCCTTTGGGGTTGATGCTTAGAAACTCTTGCGACAATTGTGCTTTAAGTTTGAAATCAATTCTTATTGCCTCAAAGTTTGCTCCAGCATCTAGCAAAAGCATATGTGGTGCATAAGCAGCTGAATTGTCCGAATAGTAAAGTTTAAGCACTACTAATTACCTCGCCATAATACTGTTTAAATTTTCGATCGCCTTATGGACTATAGAGCAATCTCGTCTACAAGATACTGAAAAACTGTTTGGATAATCTTTATATGCTAAGGTTAAAAGGTGAAATCATGCGCGGCATATAAGTTGCTGATTGAAGTCTTTATAGCTGACCGTTGTTCGATTCTTGATAGCAAAACTTTTGATTGGGCGTGTCGGGCCTTATTCTAGAGAAAACTCTTGGAGCATAAACTTTTTTCTATCCAACCAAGTAACTCCTGGGTCTTAAAATTCGAAAACTGTTCAATTCCGCTTGAAACAAAAACTTGAACTATTTCGTCATCTCTTTCGCATAAGAAATAATCAAGGCTTTCAGCAGCTCTTGATAGAGCGGCTCGAAATCTATCTAAGTATTCTGGCTCTGGTTAAAATCTTATCATGGCAAAAGTCTTCATTGTTATGCTTTTGTCTTCCACAGACATTGCCAGCGGTCGCAGAGTAGGTCAAAAGCAAAAAAGGGTACCTTTTTACTTCCTGATATGATTGGCCTGACTGCTTTTAAAAGCCGCCCCATTTAAAATAGCCATGACTTTCTGGAGTAATTTTTTCACCTCAATTAATGAACTGATGGTACAAGGAAACCTGGATTGGGAAAATATAGAATTAGTCAAGATAACAAAAAGTTACAGAGACTAAATGAATAAACGGCGATGAGCTTATTGTCCGCGTCAATTTAAAAAAGGATGGTTTAACTTGGCGGTCTGTAGTGAAGAAAAAACCTGTTGACAAAGCACCTTACTGACCACTTATTCTCACCTATTTCGCTAAGCACAGACTTAGCTAGACGAAGTCATGTATTGAGCCATCATAATAATGTCCGCCTTTACCATTTGCGCTGGGTTTTGGTTTAGTGGCAAAGATAGCGTCTTTCATAACTCTTAAAGCAGTCCAGCATATTAGCCAACAGTTGGTTTGATAAGGCTCCTTATCCAGTATTGTTTCGTTCATTTTAGCCCGTTAAGCTTCGCTGAAAAAATTAGGAGGTAGTGAAATGAGCGTTGCGCGAGTAACCATGCATGAGTACATTGGCGAAAATATGCATGAAAAGGTTGACGCACTTTATCAAACTGTAAGAAAAAATATTTTCCAACAATTGAGCAAACCATAAATATTAAAACAGGACCTACTTCGGTATCTCTGTTTAGTTTTATCCGTCTTTTGAGGATGCAGCTTCAAACCTTGAAGGCCGTGAAAAAATGATGGAATTGCTGTCATCTTTCATTAAAGATAGTTTCTATCATGAAGGCGAAGTTACCATGAACAAAATCGATTAAATATCAGCAACCCAAGCCTCATCATAAAACATTACCATAAAGCCAGGTATGCAAAGCACTACTCCACCCGCTAATAAGGCCGCAGCTGATAAAAGCAGCCAGGCTAATCATATCAGGCAGTAAATCAGAACTAACATAGCCAAAATTCAGAAAGGTAAATCTGCATTAACGGAGACTGGTAATAAGTGAACAATACTAAAATTAGAATACTCAACCAGATTGCAGATACAGATATGAAGGTGGCGCGTAGTTTCATTTTACCGCTCTCCTCTGCGCAAGAGACTGTTCTGTGATCGGCCAGTTCAGCATCGCTGCAACGAGACTGAGACCTATTGCAACGCCCCAAGCGGTATCATAGCTACCTGTACGGTCGTACAGCCAGCCGCCCATCCAACCACCCGTGAATGCACCTAGTTGATGCGCAAAAAAGACGATACCACCTAACATGGACATGTGCTTTACACCCCATATAGAGGCCACTGTACCATTGGTTAATGGAACAGTAGACAACCAAAAAATTCCCATCAATGCCCCAAAAATATAGGCTGATGTGTTCGTTATTGGCAACAGAACAAATAGTCCTATAACGATAGCACGGCCAAGATAGATCATGGTTAGCAACATTGGCTTGCTATATATTCCACCCCAAAGCCCAGCGTAGTAAGTCCCTGCGATGTTCACAAGTCCGATTAATGCAAGGACAGATGTGGAAACACCATTACCGACGCCTTGATCTGCCAAGAAAGCAGGTAAGTGCATAGCAATGAACACTACCTGAAAACCACAAGTGAAGAAGCCCAGTGAGAGAAGCCAAAAGTCACGAGTTTCAAAGGCATCCCGTAACGCTTGCGTGAAACTTACGTTTTCTAAGACAGATGATGTTGGTGTCGATGCAGAGCGTATTCCAAAAGCCAAAGGCAACATTGCAAGCGCAAGTATGGAAAGAAAGATTAAGGCTGTTTGCCAATCAATCCCAGTGATGAGACCTAGCGCGATGGGCAGCATGGCAAATTGACCAAATGATGCAACGGACATTGTAATTCCCATTGCCAATGATCGTTGCTCAGGCGCAACTAGGCGACTAATAGCGCCGAATATTACAGGGAAAGTGGTACCCGAAAGCCCTAAGCCAATTAGGATGCCTGCACCAAAAATGAATATTAGTTCATCTGCCACCAGCGACATAACCCAAAGACCTAATCCGTAAAGAATAGCGCCAACCACAACAACTGGTTTCGCGCCAAAACGATCTGAGAGCATTCCCGTGAATGGTTGGCTTACACCCCAAATTAAATTCTGCAGAGCTATTGCAAATGCGAAGGTCTCTCTACCCCATCCTTGGCTCATAGTCACTGGCTGTAAAAAAAGCCCAAAAGCGTGGCGGATACCTAGTGAAAAAAATAGTATCATCGATCCACAGATCATTGCGACGAGTGCACTTTGCCATTTTTCTGACATATGATCAGACATTAGCCTCTTACCTAGCTTTGTAGCGCACTTCTGTGCGACGGGTCGCAATGAGTACTAGTGTTATCAGGAGAGTGCGCATTGGGTTCTGAATGGATACTGACTTTGGCTTTTTACCACAGTTAAACTTTTCTCGCTCTTGTCATTAGATAATCCATTCTTAAAAAATTATCTTCAAAGTAATTGGATATTGCGTTATCTATTTCGTCTCTAAGATTAGTAAGTTTATTAGGCTCAGACGCAAAAGCTTGGACCATTTTTTTAAGTGGACCAGCTGTAGTTTCAAAAACTGTTCTGACGTGTTGAACACTTAAACCTGGCATAACCAATTTATCTCGGTCAAAAGTAATTTTACTTACAGATGAACCTAGCCGCTCATAAATTATATCAACATTGCCCCATAGAACAGGTGATTGCATTCCTTCTGGCGGAGGTGGCCCATACTTTGCATTTATTTTAAAAAAAATGCCCATAAATAATTCGGGGGGCCAAGTCGAAAAAGCGATGTTTCCGCCGGGCTTTAAAACTCGCAACATTTCTCGCAACGCCACCTCAGGTCTAGGAGCAAACATGTGACCAAATTGGCTCAGGACAACATCAAAACTTTCATCTTCAAAAGGTAAATCTTCAACGTCGGCTTCATGAAAGTCGACATCTAAATTGAAAATTTCATTATTTTCTTTTGCCCTTTTCACCAATTCAGGTGTCAAATCTGACCCAGTTACTTTTGCACCTGTTCTAGCTGCGGTTAGTGCCACTACACCTGTACCACCCGCTACATCTAGCAATCTTTGTTCTTTTGAAACATTTGCAAATTTTACCAGTCTAGGAGCGGCTACACCTGTAAAGTTTTCCATTGTCGCAAAATCAGACCAAACAGCCTTTGCTTTTGCTTTAAATTCGTCAAAATCTGTCACGTTTCTCTCCCAAAAAGTGCACCAGCTGTTATTTAAAATAGAAAGCAAAAATTAAATTTTTATAGGATTACACCAAAAAATAATAATTGGCACTTATGACCTAACGTAATCTATTTCACTAAATTCCAGTGATCAAAAATAGTGTACATAAAGTTGGTTCCATCGCCGTCTAGATAAAAGTTATTTTCGGACGTTGCTAAAATCTCTGGGTGATGATCCCGCTAAAGCCTAAGCCATGTTGGATTAGGCTGGCTATGGCAATACCGAAATTGAGTTGATTTTGATTGATGGCGATTGGCGGACGACGATAACCGATGAGATTGCGGGGTAGATTCGTGATGCAGGGTTCAATGTTGAACGCTTGGTCATTTCTGGATCGACCTTTCGGAACGACTGGACCAATTACCCTTTCTTAACCACCAACTGGGGCGTTCGACCGCTTGTCGTGCAGGTCTATGCTTTTGTTTATAGGCCTGGCGAGGCTTGGAGCGACTCTGGCCATACCAATCCGGACTTTGGTACAAAACTTAGCGAAGCCATGGGTATTGCGGATGCAGACAAACGCAGTGATATCATGGCAAATCTAAAAGCCATGCTTCAATCCAGTGGCACGATTATTCAACCCTTTTGGATGGGACAGTATCTGCACAATGTGGCGGAAGTGAAGAACTTCTTCGGCCACAAGTTCCGTGAAATGTATCTCTAGAAGGTATGGATCGACGCCTGATCAAATTCGATACCTGCGCCAAACCGGCGCAGGTATTTTTTATGGCGGCGCGTGGTTCCAAAGATATACTCACTCGCGCCCAAAATAAGGTGGAACATTTGCTGCGAGATTATCAGTACCCAGCCATGAAAGAACATATTTCGAAGTTGGATGACTACTTTTTTGCATTTACAGGCAAGGTTTTTGACGATGAGATCGCATCAGTCTCTTGGCGCAATTGGATCGTGTTCAGCTAAACACGAATGTCCAGAGGAAATTGAAATATCTCAGGAATCTAAACCACGCAGATCGGGCCGGGGTCGCCGGGCGTAGGATAGCTAGATCGTTAAGTTGCCTCGCTCTAAAGCCGCCATTGGCGCATGTGCTGCGAATTCACACTTTGTCTATGAACCCTGTGAACTGCTTGGGAGATGGTTAACTAGGTTCACACCGTTAACAGTAAAATTTGTACTGCTTGCGCTCCATCTTAGATACAACGGCTAAAATCATCACAAAATATTGCCTAACATACCTCTCACTCATAAGGGCATGCGGCTAGATCATTGCATTTGTCGGTTTATACTTTGTTAGTAAACTTTCGTGTTTAAATTTTTTTGAAATAATTTCTTAAGTTCTGCCGGATATAACTTAAATTCAACCGCAATAGCCTTAATAACTAAAAACGAAACTTAAGAATTTTTAAGAAAATATAAACTCAACTCCCACTAAAGGACTATTAGGGCAGAGAGAAGCAGTTAAAAAATAGCAGGCAAATCTGATCCGTTTCATTACGGAAAAACCCAATTTGCTTAGGAGGCAATGAAGATGAAATTGCATTTTATAACAAGACTTTTTGTTAGTGTTTCCAGTGCGCTTATAATGTTTTCCATGACAACGATCTCAGTTCAGGCTAAAACATTTCTTCGTGCAAATAGTCAGTATGCTGAAATTCAACCCGGTTCCCAGATTATGACGTGGTGGGCTGAAGAAATAAAGACGCGAACTGACGGAGAGGTTGAAATCAAATTGTTCTTTGGCGGTGCGCTAGGTAAAGCAAAGGAAAACCTCGCTCTGCTTCAGGAGCAAGCTATTGACATCGCCATGATGTCACCGGGATATTTCCCTGCTGAACTTCCATTTCATGCGGCGCCGAATTCAATACCTATGGCTATGGCCAGTGTGGATCAGGCTTTCGAACTTATGACCCGTCTCTTGGAAGAAATCCCAGCATTAGACGAAGAGGCTAAGGCTAACGGAGCCAAGACACTGCTCTTTCAACATCTGAACCCCTATAAAATGGTTTGCAAGACGCATATCCAAACTTTAGACGATATGAAGGGCATGAAATTTCGCACTTGGGGCAAGGACTTACCGCGAGCAATAGAGGCTGTCGGCGCGACCCCGCTTACACTCTTCTTTCCGGATATTTATGAAGCTCTCGCCAGTGGCAACGTAGACTGTATCCCAGTCTCTATGGATGTTTTCCTTTCCTATAAATGGTATGAGGTGGCGAAGCACGTTCACGATATCACTATCTGGGAGGGACCGACGGCCGGCACTTGGATTACAAGAGCCGCTTGGGATCGGCTCTCTCCAGAACATCAGAAGATCGTGCAGCAGGTCTCGCACGAGGCTATGATTAAGGACCGAGACATGACTATTGCTTCAGGCAAAGCGGCGATTGCGGATCTTGAGGCCCAAGGGGTCCAGTTCCACGATTTTCCTGCCGCGGACGCGGAAAAATGGCTCAATGCTATTCCAGATTTCTTCAGCGACTTTATTAATGATATGGAAGCTCTGGGCAAGGGAGATGACGCTCGAAAGATGATCAAAATTTGGAAAGAAGTAACACTCTAGGGTTTTACAACAGCGCATCCCCTCATGATTTGTGGAGAGGATGCGCTGGTTACTTTTCCAGTCTTGCGAGGAACCACATGCTTTTAATCTTGAGGATTGCCGACCTCTCACTGTATGGCAGAAAATAAATGTATGATCAAATCCCGATCTTCTGGATTTGGTTGAGGAAGCTTTGCCTAATATTTGCTTTCCTGTCTGGAGTTGCCATGTTGCTCATGATGAGCATTGGTGCCCTAGACATAATTACCACCTTTATTTTTTCTAGACCTATTCCTGCTACGTTTGAATTCATCGAAACTATGATCGTAGTAGTGGCTTTTTTTGCGATCCCACTTGCCCAGTCGCGCCGAGCGCATATCAGGGTTGAGTTACTCTATAATTTTATGCCTAAACCTTTGAAGTTTTCTTCCGACTTGTTGGGCTTCCTGCTAAGTGCAATTTTCTATGCTCTAATTGCTAATTATGGTTGGAGGGCCGTGGTAATTAGTTTCGACCAAAATGAGATCGTTCCAGGAATTATAAATTTCCCACTCTGGCCTGCACGTTTCGCGCTGTTCGTCGGTGCTATGATGATGACTATTCAATGCCTTGGCGACTTGATCGGACTTCTTTTGGGACAAAGGGAACTTCACACACAAAGCAGTGGACTGCTTGGAGAGGATAAGGACAGTGATTGACCCTCTTATTGTTGGTTATATCGGCGTCGTCATGCTGTTCGTTTTTCTAGCCATAGGAATTCCTGTGGCGGTGGCCATGGGAGTGGTCGGCATTACTGGTATGTATTTTGGAGCGGGTGATATGTTTATCATTGGGCAGTTACGTTCTTTACCCTTTGCAACTATCAGCGCATACGGCCTCGCCGTTCTTCCTCTGTTCGTTCTAATGGGGGTGATCGCAGAGGCTTCAGGCATCACTACGGATTTATTCCATGCCGCCGATATCTGGATGCGGCGCTTCAGGGGCGGACTCTATCAGGCGGTTATCGTGGGGTCGGCAGTATTTTCTGCAATCTCTGGTTCAACTTTAGTTAACGCTTTAGTATTCACTCGCATCGCTTTTCCAAAGATGATGGACCTTGGTTATTCTAAAAGTCTTTCTTTGGGTGCAATCGCCGGTGCTGGAAGCTTTGCAGCAATGATCCCCCCGTCTATAACGATGGTAATCTACGCGATTATGACTGAGCAGTCAGTAGGGCAACTATTGATTGCTGGCCTAATACCTGGGATATTGACTGCTGCAGTTTATCTGACTGGAATAAACGTTCTAGTAAGAATTAACCCAAAGTTGGCACCAAATAAAAACAAGCCTGCGAGTTGGGGAGAACGTAGCCGTGCGCTTGGCAAAATCTGGCCCATCATGGTTTTGATACTTTTGGTGCTTGGTGGTATTTACTTTGGAATATTCGCCCCTTCGGCAGCCGGTGCAGCCGGAGCATTTGGTGCTCTAGTATTTGGTGTATACCGTATGAGGGGCTTTCGCGCATGGCTGCCTGCGGCTCTGCAGGATGCAGCATTTATCTCTAGCATCATGTTTATGATCCTCGTAGGTGGGCTTTTGCTATCCCGCATGCTGGTCGTGACTGGGGTCATTGATCATATGGTGGATGGGATTACCAGTGTTGCTGACACTCCGCTTAAGTTCATGATTATGGCTTCGATACTTTATCTAATCCTAGGATGCTTTCTGGATACCACTTCAATGATGGTGGTCACACTGCCGTTCTTGTTTCCAACGGTAGTGGCTTTAGATATCAACCCTATTTGGTTTGGGATCGTTCTGGTCAAGCTTATCGAGATTTCTGTGATAACGCCCCCAGTTGGATTTAACATTTTTGCCGTTATGAGCGGTGTTAGAGGGAAGGCAACCTTTGGCGATGTTTACAAAGGCGTCCTGCCCTTTATCTTCCTCGATCTGATAGTGCTTGCGCTTCTTATTATGTTCCCTCAGCTAGCTACATGGTTACCAGCTACTATGATAAGATAATTGTCTTAAATATAATCACGTAATCACTAAAAACAAAAAAATACAGAGGAAGGTGTTTGCTTGCTCATCGCAATGCAATTAACAGTGAAATAAGCAATTGGAAAATCGTTGCTTTGGCCGAATAATGAAAGCCTAATTTATCAATTTGAATTGGGTTTAAGTACCCGATTTTTGTGAGTTTATTTTTGAACTCTAGTGGAACAATATTGGGTCCAAACGGACGAATAAGGACATTATAAAAATATTATTTGGAATTGCCGTCAGCCTGCTGCATTGGAAGCAGGAAAAAAGCAAGAAGGGGGGTATTACTGTTGAGTATTCCATGCAGATCTAGTGAGTTATTGTACAACAGTTTACCCACTGGTACCGAACGGTACTCGTCGCTACCACCATAACGCCAGTCAGCTTTACCGGACAAAGTAAAGTAATACTCAGTTGGCGGGTGCCCGTGTTCAGGATACGCTTGCCCGGGGTCGAGATAAATGAGGCCAGCGGTGTAGGACTTTAATATTAAAAAATCGTTGAAACTGCAAAGTGAGACCTTGTTTCCCGCATTAGGTGTCCTGAAAGAAATGGTCCATGGCAGATGATCACTGAGGTCAATCAGTTGACGTGCTAGACGTGTATCCACTGCCTTCTGCAGTTCATTGGAGACCACAATCGTTTTTACTGACTGCTTTTTGACTATCGCTGAACGGATATCATCGGCGAACCCATTTATCACAGATCTATGTTCGGACGAATCAGCAATCGCACACATTTCTCGTGCGACACATAATAGAAACTGCCGGGTCTCATCGATACTCTTTTTATCGGAAGTTTGTGAGAACGCCAAAAATCTCTAATCCTGCGTTGTTTAGCTTATTTTTCATATAATTTAAGGCTAAGGCTATTCATTTCATGCATACCCGGTATGTATCTTGGGGCTAGCTTAATCACCGTCAAATGGTGATCCTTAATAACGTGCAGTGTACTTTCTCTTTGGAGGGTCATATCTACGTCACTAACTTCATATTTCTGTTTTTTATTTCCATTAAGAAATGTAATTAATTTAAAATACGAAATCTTGGGGTAAATTTTTGTTATAAATCACGCTGCTGCGTTGGTAAAACGTCAAGTAATTAAGAGATAGTTTTCGGCAAGTGTTTGTTAAGGGTCTAAGTAAGCTCGATAAATTGATAGAAAGAGCGTTTATAAACTTTAATTTTGTATTTACTAAAAGAAATGGGATCATACTAGAATGGCCATTCTTGATAATTCAGAGGAAATTTGGCGGGAAGCTCTTAATATCCCAACTGGTAGTGAGCCTGACGTATTGATCTTGGAAGGCACTTGGTGGCGTGAAGTAGCTACCAGAAACCGACTTGAGTTAATGTCAGAAGTCCATGAACTGAATTTTCCAGAGATTTATGTGGGGAAATGGAAGCACGCGCGTATTGCTTATTGTTGTGCTTATGGGGCAGCACGCGCGGTAGAGCCGGCACACATTTTTGCTCAGTTAGGCACACCGCTTCTTATTCAGATAGGTACCTGTGGAACCCTCGATATAGATACAGGAACTGGTGTAGTGGTGTTGCCGCAAACCTGTGCCGCTCGGGATGGTATTTCACCAACCTACGGTGCGGGGTCAGAAGTAAAATCTGATCCTCATTGGCTAAAACAAGCAGAAACCGCATTACGGAAGATGGGGATTGAAACTCAGTATGCTAATCACCTGACCTGGCCCAGCTTGTTTGCCCAGTCAGACAAGATGTGCACAGACTGGGCCAATGAGGGTTTGCTTTCGATTGATATGGAGACATCTGCAGTGATCGCTGTAGCCAATTATTTTGGTATCTCAGCGGTTTCTATGCTTACAGTTTGGGATTCACTACCCAATGGACGTACTTTCCTGGATCCACTCAGTCCTGCTGAAAAAAAATCTCTGAACAAATCAAACGAAGCCGTTTTTGCCGCGGCACTTTCATTGGCAGAGGAAGTCGCATCAAATCGCGAAATTTTAAGTCGACCAATAACTTAGCCGAAAATACCAAATTAGGATGAAAAATATTAATTAAACTGGAGGAAAAAATGAAGAAACTTTCTTTTTGGGCCTTAATCAGCTCATCTTTAGCGCTGTCACCGATGGCGATAGCGGACGTATCCGATGGCTCTGCCGTAATTGGCAAACCTTGGAGTGAGGTTGTTGATCTAGCTCGAGGTGGCGAAGTGAACTGGTTTCTCTGGGGAGGATCCGATAACATCAATCGATACGTCTCAGAGTATATCGGTGGAATACTCAAAGATCGGTACGACATTAAACTTAATCGCGTGGGTTTGTCTGATACCGTTGAGGGCGTCAATATCGTTTTAGGTGAAAAGGAAAATGGCCTCAACGATAATGGTTCTGTCGATATGATTTGGATCAACGGTGAGAATTTTCGAACGATGAAACAGGGAAATCTTGCGTTCTGTGGCTACTTGGATACACTTCCAAATAACGTATTGGTTGACTGGACAAACCCCGCCATATCAAACGATTTTGGCGTCCCTGTAGACGGTTGTGAAGTCCCTTGGTCGAAAGCCCAATTTTCTTTTACTTACGACAGTGCTCGCACCGAAAATCCACCAAGATCCATAGCTGAACTCATTGACTGGATAAAGGCCAACCCAGGCCTGTTTACATATTCTGCGCCGCCCGATTTTACCGGATCCGTATTTGTGCGTCATGTGTTTTATTTCGCCGCGGGAGGTGTCGAAAATCTGCTTGGTGACTTTGATCAAGCAAAGTTCGATGACGCAGCAGCTAAAACATGGGCCATTTTAAACGATATTGAGCCATTTCTTTGGCGTGAGGGGAAAACTTATCCCAATGATATAAATGCGCTTGATCAGCTTTTCGCAAACTCAGAAGTGAACTTAACTTTTAACTATCAGCCATCAAGGGTGGGGCTCAATATCCAGAACGGTACGTTCCCACCAACAACATTTGGCTATGGCTTGAGTGATGGTACGATCGGGAATACCAACTATACGATAATTCCTTACAACTCGCCCCACAAAGCGGCCGCACTTGTTTTACAAAACGTGCTTTTGTCAGGTGAAGCTCAACATCAAAAGGCACTGGCGGATGTCTGGGGGGTCGCGCCAGCTATCGAAATTTCGCGCACAAGCGAAGAGGTGCAGGCTAATTTTGCGAAGGTAGAGGTCCATCCAAACGCTGCGCCAGCCGCAGAGCTTGCGAAAGCCGCTTTGCCCGAACTTCAAGCGGCCTGGATTACGGCCATCGAAAAAGGTTGGTTGGCAAACGTTGGCAGCAACTAGCCAATCTCAATAAATAACGTGGTATCCGGCGAATGCCGGTTACCACGGTAAGTATTATCATTGCTCATCTTGTATCGAGGCATTCTGCGCCATGTCGGACCGGTTGAAAATATTTTTGCTTCTTGCACCCGTTTTGACGATTTTGATCGTGATGTTTTTGGGCGGCCTGGCAATTGGGTTGCTGCGTAGTTTTAACTATATGCCTATAATTGGCTTGACCAAACCGAATATTGACGCTTACGTCTCCATTTTTACATCCAAAGAGTTTTATGTTTCTTTTGGCCTTTCGCTCTATATAGCAGTAACGTCTACAGTGATATCTTCTATCCTTGCGATTGGATCTGCCCTGTTGCTCAGACGCAATTTTATTGGTCGTTCCATAACGCAGTTTCTTTTTCAATTAAACCTCACTGTGCCCCATTTGGTTGGTGCGATTGGGATTTTGTATTTGTTTTCGCAATCGGGTTCTTTCGCTCGTCTGGCAGCTGAATGGGAAATGATATCGAAGCCATCTGAGTTTCCAGCTATGGTATTTGATCCATATGCGATTGGGATTATCTTGCAGTACGTCTGGAAAGAGGTCCCTTTTATCGGGGTGATCGTTTTGGCAAACATGCAGTCATTAGGAGAAAACTTTGAGGGTGTTGCGCGATCTCTTGGGGCCAGTAGGTGGCAAGCATTCAGATTTGTTCTGTTACCTCTCATTTTTCCAGGTGTGCTTTCTGCCTCAGTAATAAGTTTTGCCTTTACTTTTGGGGCATTCGAGATCCCAGCTATACTTGGAGCGAATTACCCTGCGGCGCTGCCAGTTCTAGCTTACAGAAAATATACCGACGTTGATCTAGCCGCGAGGCCGGAGGCCATGGCAATGGCCGTTATGATAGCGCTGCTAAGTTCAGTGATGATTTTCTTTTACGTGCGCTACTCGCGCCGTCGCATTAGGAACTGATATGATTGGAATTGAAAGTTTAGCTACACGCAGTTTTCGGGTAATCACCGCGTTGGTTCTAGTCACATGGCTGGTTCTACCAATGATCCCACTTGCCATTTGGTCTTTTGCACGCGGTTGGTATTTTCCAAACCTCTTGCCCACCCAATGGTCGCTGGCGGCTTGGGAATATGCTTTGTCCGATACTGCTGGAATTTTGGATAGTCTGCTTTTGAGCATCGGTATTTCCTTCGCCGCGATGATGTTGGCGATCTTGATAGGTGTGCCGGCTGGACGAGCATTGGGCCTCTACAAGTTTCGCGGAAAAGAGTATATTGAACTACTTATTCTTGCCCCGACAATTGTTCCTGGCATAGCTGTCGTGCTGGGCGTTCATAGCGTTTTTATTTGGCTGGGGCTGACAAACACAGTTCCTGGTGTGATCTTAGTTCACCTCATCCCGACCCTACCCTATATGACGTTGGTTATGGCTGGAATATTTTCTAACTATGACCCGTCGTTTGAGGAGCAGGCACGTAGTCTTGGTGCTTCGGGAATTAAGACATTCTGGTACGTCACACTACCTGCGATTCTTCCTGGAATAATCGTTGGCGGGATGTTCGCTTTTCTTGTGTCCTGGAGCCAATATATCCTCACGCTTGTAATAGGTGGAGGGCGGGTAATCACCTTACCGCTTCTCCTTTTTAACTTTGCTACTTCCGGACGAAATGACATCACTGGTGCAATTGCGATGATCTATATCCTGCCAGGCATCTTAATTCTATTGTTTACCGCACGACACCTGACTGGCCGAAGCGGAATTGGGGGTATTGGCCAAATATGACGCATGTATCCATCAAAGAGCTGACTAAGGTTTATCCAGGCTCTCTCGAACCATCGTTAGATCGGTTGTCACTTGAAATTGAAAGTGGAGAACTTACCGCACTTTTAGGGCCTTCTGGCTGCGGTAAGACGACCACAATGAAAATGATTGCCGGGTTATTATCGACCACCTCGGGCGATGTGCAGTTTGATGGCAGGTCGATTCTCAACGATAAGCCAGAGCAGCGTGGCGTTGTTATGGTCTTCCAGAACTATCTGTTGTTTCCCTATATGAGTGTGGCAGACAATATCGGCTTTGGTTTAAAAATGCGCAAAGTTGGCAAATCTGAGATTGACCGCCGTGTCAAAGAAATTCTTGAATTAGTAAAGTTGCCTGATCTGGGTGACCGGCGGCCAAAAGAGCTTTCGGGCGGGCAGCAGCAGCGCGTCGCATTAGCGCGCGCATTGATTGTAAGTCCGAATGTCTTGCTTTTGGACGAACCACTGTCGAACCTTGATGCCCACCTTCGTTTAGAAATGCGCGATCTCATCCGTGGAATTCAACAGGACTTGGGGATCACGACAATTTTTGTAACACACGATCAAGAGGAAGCGGTGGTTCTTGCTGACAAGGTCGCCTTGATCCTAGACTGCAAGTTGAAGCAATATGACACTCCTGAAGCTTTTTACCGTCGCCCAATTGATGAAGCAACTGCACGTTTTTTTGGGGGTCAGAATTTTGTGCCTGGTATGTCAAAAAGTGGATATTTCGAATGCGCACTCGGTCGGCTCAAACTACCTTCAGATGCACTGTTAGGGTCAGCTACACTGACATTTCGACCAGAAAACGTCAAAATTGGGGCTAATTCTGTAGGCGAAAATGTCGTGCAGTCGAAATTGATTGACAAAATTTATCTTGGGACACAGACGCGTTTGAAGTTTATTGTTGGTGATACAAAGATTGATGTAATGGCCAATCCTAGTGACGTGCAAGAGCTGGTAGTGGGTGACGCTTGTCCAATCACGCTATCTGCAGATTCTTTATGGGTTTTAGCAAAATGATTGGACAAATCGAATGAAATTTGGAATTCATGCTGGCTTGTGGATGGCGCAGTGGACAGATGAAATTGCACCCATTCTTAAAACTGTGGCAGAGCTTGGCTATGACGGCGTTGAGGTTTCGCTCCTGGGAATGAGCGACGAAAAGGCCGAGTCACTTGGACGCCTCGTGAAGGATCACGGACTGGAAGTTACCTGTTCCGACGGGCTTTCTGTTAAGGCAGACATAACTTCTGATGACCCAGACGTTCGCGTTGCGGGCTTGGAATACTTAAAATGGGCTGTGCGCACCACTGCGATCATCGGCTCGCGCGGTTTGGCGGGTGTTGTATACGCACCTTGGGGAGTTTTTGATGCGAATAACAAGATCAGGCGTGCTGAACGCGCTGCCAACGCGTTTCGGATGCTTCACACAGACTTGGTATCGCATGAGGTGACTTTAGGTCTAGAAGCGATAAACCGATTTGAGACAGACCTAGTTAACACCAGTGCTGAAGCCGTCACACTTGCCCAAGCTTCTGGGTCGTCGCACGTTGGTGTCCTGCTGGACACCTTTCATTTAAATATTGAAGAAAAAGACGTCAAAGGAGCCATCGAAATAGCTACAAAGAAATTAGTGCATTTTCATCTTTCAGACAATGATCGTGGTGTGCCTGGGTCAGGTCATGTGCCGTGGGATCAAGTGCAGCAAGGGTTAATTTCGGCTGGCTATGACGGGTGGTTGGTGGCAGAGATGTTTGTCATAGCCGGCAACCCAGCAAGCGCTGATCTGAATATCTGGCGTGACATAGAGCCCAATGCGACTAAAGCTGCAAAACAAGCACTTAGATTCATGCAGGATACATTTAAGTGACATCTTCTTTTCTAAATCAACTGGTGACGCGCTTTGAAGGCCTTGAGGTAATACTCAACAACCTTGATGCCGCTACTGGAGACGGTGATCATGGGACAACAATTTTACGTGGTCTTCGGGCGGCTGAAACATCATGTGGTTCTAGCGCCAAGGCGTTTCGAATGGCTGCGGGAGGAGCATCTGGATCACTGTTCGCATTGCTGATCAATGCCATCGAAGAGGTCTCTTTGGAGAAGATTCCTCTTGGAGAAGCGCTTGCGAAGGCAGCAGATCAAATCTCTCAACTCGGGCAGGCCAAAGCGGGTGACAAAACGATGCTCGATGCGTTAATTCCTGCGGCTGAGGCCGCGCTGGCTGATCTAGAAAACCCAACTGCTGCCGCCATAAAGGCCGCGCAAGAGGGTGCCGCTTTAACCAAGGCCATGTCTGCAAAACGTGGGCGAGCAAAATACGTTGAGAATGCTGGTGTCGGCCATATTGATGCTGGCGCAAAATCGGTTGCCGAAATACTGACTGCACTTGAACCGAATTCCAGGAGTTGCGCATGAAAAAGCTATTTAATTCTCTGAACCGTATGGCTGACGACATGATAGACGGGTTCGTTGCTGCATACCCAACGATCGTTGCTCGGGGGGATAACCCACGCGTTGTAAGGCGCTCGATCGTAAAGCCGTGTGATGAAAAAGTGACACTTTTGATTGGAAATGGATGTGGGCATGAACCCATTGCAATGGGCTTTGTGGGCGAGGGTTTGCTTGACGCCAATATAGTAGGTGACGTCTTCACTGCTCCTTCGCCTGACCTGATACTGACTGGTCTGGAAGAAATTACTGGCAAAGCTGGTTCTATTCTTTTGATATCACGCCACGAGGGCGACGTGATCAATGGTAATGCTGCAATCATGATGGCTGAAGATGATGGCTTACTAGCGCGTTCATTGCTTATGTATGATGACATATCTTCAGCGCCCAAGGGCTTGGAAAACGAAAGGCGCGGCGCAGCTGGAACGATTTTCATTTACAAGGTTCTTGGAGCCGCTGCTGAGGCAGGTATGTCGCTGGACGCCCTTCTGACTCTTGGCAAGGACGTACGCGCACGTACCCGCACATTAGCAGCCGCTGTCGCACCTGGCATATCTCCACTCACAGGCGAAGTTATGTTCACTCTGCCAGACGATGAAATCTTTATTGGGATGGGGGTTCATGGCGAACCCGGTGTGGGACGCCGCAAAGTTGGACCAGTAGCAGATCTGGTTGAATTCATGGTTGCTGAGATACTGACAGACTGTCCGATATCCAAAGGAACTCCGACGGTGGTACTAATAAACGGCGCAGGTGGAACCACCCAAATGGAACTCTTGACCGTTTTTGCGGAGGTCACAGAAAGGCTGACTGAAAAAGGTATTCCGATCGTTTCACCTATGATTGGTTCGTTTTCAACCACACAGGAAATGAGAGGTTTTTCAATATCCTTGTTTACGCCGAAGCACGACATGCTTGAGTACTGGCGAGCACCACAGAGATCGCCAAATTTCCCACAAATTTATGGGTAAACCCAATAATCAGGTGAATATATGAAATCAGTATGACAAGACTTTTTTCGATAAGAGTCACCGACCTGGGCGATAAACTAAAATCTATCTTGAAAGGATCCTACGGAAAAAAGCGTTGGGAAGGAAATATATTCAAATTAAAACGTGGCGTTTTAAACAATTTCTTCGCAGAAAATATTATCCGTCACAACAAAACTGTAATAAAGTTAAACTAAGTTTAGCTGGCGTATAAGTAAATTTTGAGAATAGCTTTACTGTCTGCACCATTCTTGGCGAAAAATATTTTAATATAATCCCGACGAAATAGTGGGGTGTACTAGGCATAGCGGCGGGCGCTTGGATATTTCTGGCCTTAGACTTTGCCAATAATTTAATGAGAAAATAGCTGAAGGTAGCTATTCCCCAATAACAATAGGATTAAACTCTCATGAAAAATAAATTAAAAATTGCCCTAATCTATGCGTCGTTGCCAAGTTATTTCCCTGAGAAGTTTAATGTTTGGGCGCGGGCTGAAGCCACTTTGAGTAAGCTTTGCGAAGAGCTTGGGAATGATCTATTCGTGTATCCCGAAATACCGATGGACGGGCGTGATACCTTGCGAGCTTTGGAAATATGCCAAAACGCTAATGTCGATTTCATTTTGCTTTTGCATGGCGGCTTTACGATGGGTGATGTGGCTCGTACTATTGCAGCCTCCCGTTTCCGTGCTGGATTTTGGTCTGTTCCCGAACCTATCCGAACGGGTGACATTCAGCTGAACAATTTCGTATCGCTGAACATGTCAATGTCGATCGCACGTCAGGTGCGTGACCTAGAGTTCAATCCTATTCAATGGTATCATGGTGCCCCAGAAAGTACGGCTCTTCAGATGCGCCTGCGTACAACTTTTAGCGCACTATTAGCGGTAAAGGCCATTTCGCATGCGCGTGTTGGGGTAATAGGCGGATTGGCGATGACTTTTTACAACATGGAAGTGTCCAGCAATTTATTGCGTGAGCGTCTGGGTATTGATGTTACCAACCACGACATGCACGAGTTAACGAACCGGATGGCAAGTCAGCCAGATGAAAGGATTAATAAGGAAATTTTGCAAATGCTGGCTACAGCCCCGGTAGATGGAGTTACTGAGGCACAGATGAAGTTGACTGCGCAAGCCGTCTTGGCTTTACGCGATATCGCCAAGCAAAACAGCTATGACGCCTTGGCCGTTAGCGATTGGCCTGCGTTGCAGGACAGTCCAGGCATGCACCCTGGCGCAGCATTTACATTGCTCGAGGAAGTCGACCATTTGCCAGTTGCCTCTGAGGGTGACATCCTTGGCGCAGTTACACAATTAGCGGCAAAGTCACTGACTGGCCGCGTTGGTTACTTGCTAGATATGACTGAGCCTGATTTAGATACTGAGCAACTGCTGATGTGGCACGCAGGCGGTGGCCCAGTGTATCTTGCGGACAGTGCGGGAGCACGCTGGATCAACCACCCGATGATTGGACGCGGCACAGCCGCAGGCGCAGTATATGGCGCCATCGCAGATCTAGTATTTTGCGATGGGCCAGTTAGTGTATTTCGCATAGCGCGAGACGCAGGTGCCCTGTTTCAGATGACTGCAAATATTGTGGGACGAGATCCGTCTGGCTTTGATGGGTGCCGTGGCTGGCTAGAGAGTTTCGACATTAGTGGAACGCCGGCTAAACTTGAAGATGTTATAGCCACCGTCATGGCACATGGACTGGAACATCATTTCGTGCTTGTGCCAGGCGATATCTCGGCTGAATTGGCTGAATTTGGAGCCTGGTCTGGACTTGCCCCGCTGACGTTTAGACCAATGCGCAACCACCTTTTAGTAACAGATTTTAGCGGTTAGCGTTCGCCAATTTATCGTAGATATCGCGAAATATCTCGTCTCGTTGAACATCGTATGCTTCACGCATAATGTGTCTTTTATTATCTGTCTTCCAGAAAAGCTTATCATCTAGGATTGGCGACGTTGTCAGATAAGTAGGCACCCATTCCGGATTAATTAACCAGGCAATATTAATAATATCCCAGATGACATGGGTCCGCCGAGGCGCATCTTCAACGGCAAACATCTCGTGTAGCGGATTGTTGGTGTAAAGGTGATGTAGATAGTCACCAATATCGCCTTGCCCACGTACGAAACGCTCCATTTCTGGTAAGGATATCTTAAGCTGCGCACCTACTTGGTAGCCTGGGAGGTAAATATGCGCTACCCCTGAATCAAATATCAGACGCGACGCATGAACGTCTTGCACTAGATTTAAGGAAGGCCGGTTATTGTGGGGGGACTTGGACGGATATGCGGATGTCCAGATTACCACAATATCGTTTATGATTTCCGGTGCCATTAAGAGAGCCGAAGCAATATTGGATACACAACCCATAGCGGCAATGTAAAGTGGGCTTTCACCGCTTTTAGCCAGATCAATAATAACTTCAGCGGCGGGAGATTTCAACGGTAAGTCTGGTGACGACATGTACTGGTCAGAGCCCCGAAAGACCTTACCTGATGGGTCTAAGCCCAGCTTTTCATAAATATTCAAGATTTCCAAGTAGCTCAGTTCCATACCCTCTGCCGGATCAACGAATTTGAGGTCTGCGGCACGTCGGTTCTGCCGATGCAATCTTTCGACCCAGATCTGACTGCCAACAGTCAAAATACCATCTCTACCCACCAACTGCTCGTCTTGGCTTGCGCCGGAGTCGATGGCGCGCTCAGCAGACAAAAGGTTCTCACGGTGATGTGCAAATGAAAACGGCTCGGCGGTAACAGCTTCGACAGTCATTTTTTCGGGTGACAAAAGCGCCCACGCAAGAGCGTATTGGTCGTCGATCTCATTCGCAGTATCAGTATCAATCAACAATCTTACGCACTCTTTGGGAGGCATAAGAAGCTCCTTCAATCTATTAGAATCTAGCATAGGGAATTCGGGCATCAACTTTCCTTCCTTCTAATAGGTTTCGATTCGCTGTCTGTTGTTTAAAAAACATCAAAATTTTTCGATTGTTCCGTAAATAGCCACCAACGCACCTAGGGGGTGCGTCAGAGTCATTGCCATCTGCGCAGTCACCCTTAGATCTTGAAAATTAAATATGACGTTGAGAGGCTACTCAGTGAATATTATTCTCGTGCTGGTTGATAGCCTCAACAGAGAGGCCCTCAAATTTTACAATCCGCAAACCGTTTGTAAAACACCAGCACTCGATGCTTTTGCAAAAAAATCAATAATCTTTGATGATCATTTCATCTCAAGTCTGCCCTGTATGCCCGCACGTCGTGAGATATCGGCAGGGCGCAAAGAATTTATGTGGCGTCCTTGGGGACCGCTCGAAATATTTGATCCCAGATTGCCGCGCGAAGTACAAAAACAAAGCTATAACACCGCCATCGTAACCGACCACTACCACTATTGGGAAGAGACAGCAAACGGCTATATTCAGGGCTTTATGTCAACAAATATGATACGTGGGCACGAATCAGATAATTCCACCATCCGAAACAAAGATAGCGAAATCGCGCCTGGGTGGGTCGAAAAAATGTGTGAGTTTCGCGCACGTGAACATATGTTACAGTATTATGAAAACGTAAAGAGTTTTGAGAGCGAAGAAGATTTTTTTCCGGCTAAGACGTTCTGTGCTGCCGCCGACTGGCTTGAGAATTATGCCGACCGTGGACCCTTTTTCCTGCAAGTTGAAAGCTTTGATGTCCACGAACCGTTCCATGTGCCCGAACCCTACGCATCGATGTATACAGACAGTATTCCGGGTGGGCCAGATGACTACAATGTTTGGCCACCCTATCAAATGTATGACGACCTTGCAGAGTTCATGGAGCAAACCACGCCTGAAGAACTCGCCTATTTACGTGCACAATATTACGGTAAGACTACAATGGTAGATAAATGGTTTGGCGTTTTGCTCGACAAGATCAGCGCACTTGGACTTTGGGACGATACGATGATTATCTTCACCACGGATCACGGCCATGATCTGGGCGAGCGTGGTGTTTTTGGCAAGCAGTACCCGCATTTTGACAGCCATGCCAACATACCAATGATAGTTTGGGACCCACGAAATCAAGGCCAAGACCGTCGCACTAATGGCCTGACCCAAACCGTTGATCTGTTTTCAACGGTGATCGAGGCCTCAGGTGGTACGCCTCCCGAGGAAACGCGTCATTCACGAAGTATTTTCCCGATCCTCGATAACTCAACCGCGACACGCACAGCCATTACTTATGGAACGTTTGGGCAAGGTGTTTGCATGACCGATGGGAACTGGACTCTTTTCAAATCACCCATCAAGGATACTGCCTTGTTCGCATATTCTACTAATATCACCCAACCGCTGATCGTCGACAATCCCGTCGATGGCCGAGTTGGTGCGAAGCCGCCCGAACCGGTGGATCAAGCAAAATTTGATCCTACAGTTTCCTATCCGATGTGGAAATTACCGATTAAAATTGATCCACGCACTTACGAAAACTTCCTTTTCGACCGTAGCGCCGATCCAGAGCAAACAATTAACCTTTGGCACACAAATCCAGAAAGACGTGAACAGATGTTATCCTTGCTGCGCATCCATTTGGATGAGGAAGGTTATCCATCTGAACAATTGGAACGGTTGGGCCTTGTTCAAACTGCATCAACAAAGTGACTAGAATTTTCAATGATGAGTAAAATAAAAAATGACATCATAACACTAAAGTTTTGAAGATAGTTAATAGAAAAATCTGAATCTTGAGGAGCAAGATATGGCTAAATGGTACTTTGACGAGGATGGTGATCTGAACCATCTGGAAGGCTTAACAGTTGGCATATTTGGTTATGGGAATCAGGGCCGATCTCAGGCGCTGAACATGCGGGACAATGGTGTGAAGGTCATCGTCGGGTCGCGTTCTGACCCGTCGGCAGAAAAATCCAAGGAAGATGGCTTTGAAACAATGTCGCTAGCAGCAGCGGCGACAAAATCTGACATCCTTTTTATCCTTTTGCCCGACGAAATCATGCCCATGATTTACGAAGAGCACATAAAGCCCAATCTATCGTCGGGAAACACTTTAGTTTTCGCAAGCGGTTACAATATTTTCTTTAAAAAAATTGTGCCAAATAATACTTTAAATGTTTTGATGATAGCTCCTCGGATGGTCGGACGTGGGGTTCGAGACATGGTTCTCTCTGGGAGAGGGTATCCTAGCCTTGTAGCAGTCGACCAAGATGCAACTGGCAATGCCCAAGAGTTGCTTATCGCATTATCAAAAGCCATTGGGTCAACAATGATGGGCGTCATTGAATCGAGCTTTGAGGAGGAAACCATCGTTGACCTTTTCGCTGAACACAGTGGTTATCTTCATTCTGTAAGACGTGCCTACGAAGCCCTCACCGAAGCTGGTTGCAGCCCAGAATCAGTAATGCTTGAGCTCTATGCTTCAGGCGAAGTAAGGGAGTCCGCTGATTATATGATGGAGTTCGGGCTATTTGAGCAGCTAAAGCTACATTCGCGCACCAGCCAATATGGACAATCTGTCTATGGGCGCCCAAGCCCAGAGGAAGAGAAAGCCGACAAGAAACGTCAACTAAAGATAATCGAAAATATTAGAGACGGTACTTTTGCCGCTGAATGGTCAAAAGTACAGGAAGATGGGGGCAAGGCATTAGAAGACGCTCGTGTGGCATTGTTTAACGATCCAATGATCCAGAAAGAGCGTGAACTCTACAAACTGCTTGGGCGTCTTTAGAAAACGCTCGCTGAACAAGTGGAACCGTTCGCCAAGTTTAGGCAGCAAACTGTGTCAACAAATGAATATCGCATGACAAAAATTAACGAATCTAAAAAAACATATAGTTTTTGATAGGTCAATCGCTTCTCAGAATACCATAAAAAGGCAATTGTGCCTTTGTAAAGTTGCGGCCTAGAGCGGATGCCTTGCCCATGTTAATGACGGCTTTTTCCCAGGCATTTCTGAGACAACCCAATTCAGAAAAACAACGCGTTCCTCTCCAGTCACGTCAGCAAGCTGGATTGGGTGAAACTATGAAACCCTGCTCGCAACATTAATGACAAGCCAGAAAATTAATTGGGATATCAGTGTCATTCTCTTATACTAACCCCGTCGTGAAGCTGCACTTAATTTGACTGTAGAAATCGAGTTGGCCTTCCAACTTAAAAGATTGGAATATGGCGGAAATCCCAGATCAGTTATAAGTCCCCCAATAGTTAAATCCTAAGATAACCCCCGTCTACCACATGGCTTGCGCCAGAAACATAAGTTGACATATCGGAGGCAAGAAAAATGCACATGTCGGCGACATCCCCCGCCGTGCCCCAACGTCGTGCTGGGATCATCGGAAGGTAACTCTCCCCAAGTTCCGTTCCAATAACTTGGTCGTCAACGATATTCATTTGCGTATTCATAATACCTGGTGCGACAACATTCACTCGAATGCCGTGGGGACCAAGTTCGTCTGCAAGTGCGTAGCTCAGAAGTCTCACAGCACCCTTAGTTGCGTTGTAATGAACGAAGCCGCCGGTTCCGCGCATGCCAGCAATTGAACCGATATTGATGATACTACCCCTACCCCTTGGGATCATTAGGCGCGCTGCTGCCTGCGAGGCAAATAAAACAGATTTCACATTAACATCCATCATCTTCTGATAGACATCTTCGGTGGCTTCGAGGAGTGGCTGCTTCTTAAGGATGCCAGCGTTGTTGACAAGAATGTCAACCTCTCCCAAGTCCTCCGCCGCAATAAACATCCTTTCCAGATCGTCGACTCTCGAGACATCACACAAGAAAAACTTTGCGGCATCTGGTATTTTGGAGTTGATGATTTCCGTTGTTGGCAAACCACCTTCGCGCGGAACCTCAGTTTGATCAGCGACAAGAACCTTGGCGCCAGCCCTTGCCAGTCCAATACAGATAGCCCGTCCGTTTCCGCTTGAGCCCCCTGTAACTACTGCTGTTTTTCCACTCAGATCGATCATTGGTCACCTCCAATTGTTGCAATAAGATTTTTCAAACGCTTTCTCCCTGTTGTCGCAAGCCAATCAATCAAGGCTTCTTCATTATGAGATCCATATACTTCAATGGCGTCAGCCCAGATGGCGCGGCCGCACATAAATCCGTTGAAGGAAATTCCTGAATCGCGGGCAAGCAATAGAGAGGCATCAAACCATTCAAAAGTTACCCCAGCACTCAAGAATACCAGAGGTACATTTTTTGCAGCTTTGGCTACTGAGCCAAATGTATCGTAAACTTCGGTGAGGCCTTTAAGCGGTTTGCCAAATCCTTTAACAAACCCAAGATCCACGGGAATTTCTACTTTTAATGTGCTTACCCTGAACCTCGGATGTGCAAATATTTCGACCACTCTCCGAACCATCTCTGGTTTTGACGCGGCGTAATCAGCAGTCCCAGATTGTAATTTTGGATGGTAAACTAGGGGTTCAAATAGAAATTCAAGCCCGAGCGCTTCACATTCGATACCAATACTTTCGATCAATTTCTCTTTTCGTGAGTTTAATTCGGGATCATCTTTTGGTGCGTAGTACATGAAGAACTTTAGGTTATTAACGCCAAGGCTATGAAAGTCAGAAATTGATAGGTTTTCAGGAAGTATGGTGATCCGATCTTCCGAAGAAATATGATACACATCCGCCTCATAAGCCATCGTTGGTACACAGTTTTTTGGATAGTCATGTAACAATTTAGGGCCTAGTGCGGCGTCCACAAGGACGGTGCTAGCTTCTGTTCCAAGCGATTTAAGAATAGCCCGTTTGAAACGATAAAAATCATCAGATTTTGCGTTTTGACCTCTTGCATCTTTAATCGCATTTAGAAGTCCACTTCCTGCGTCAATAGCGACACCATACATTTTGGTCATTACTTTATATCCCTTGTTTATCGCCGAACTTAGAATTAAATTTACCCACCACCAGCACCTGTCTCCTCATTAGATTTAAAGCACCACCATTACAAACTCCGATAGGATAAACCTCGAATAGATTAATATGCGGGAAAGCGCCTTTTGCGCACCCACGCGTTAGGTTGGTTAAAATAATATTTAAAGAGCACTCAGACAGAGATTTGGCCGCATGATAACATTCCGCAAAAAACCGTCCAGAGTCTTGGAGGTCGGAATTTCCAAATGGTCTTATACCATTATCAATTTGGAAATCTACGATGATGTGGCTACGTGCCGTTTTCAGATAATTACTACTAATCTTAAGTTGCAATAGGCCAAATGTAATGGGAACAAGAGCCCAGCTAGCATATAGGCAAAGAATATAGCTCATGGGATTTGCACCAAATCACCTGATGATT
>JAQWKM010000117.1 GCA_029247845.1 Paracoccaceae bacterium
GTTGGACGGAAACTGATCTGTACATTTGAATTGCAAATATATAATTCAAACATACTTGAAATTATTATATAAGAGGTGCTGATGAACTTTCGACAACTGGAAGCCTTTCGCGCCACAATGCGCGCCGGTTCGATCACTCGGGCGGCAGACTACATGAATATTTCACAGCCGAGCGTCAGCCGTCTCATTGCAGATTTAGAAGCCGACGTTGGATTTAAGCTCTTTAACCGCGTCAGGCGTGGACTTAGTCCAACGCCCGAAGCTAGCCGATTTTATAAAAGCGTTGAAGGCATGTTTATGGGCGTTGATCGACTGACTGAATTGGCGCGCACGATCCGCAGCACATCTGGTGGGATCGTTTCCATCGGTGTTATTCCCTCTTTATCAACCGTCGAAATTCCAAGCGCAATCAACGATCTTTATTTGGCACGGCCCGATGTTAAAATTCAAACCTATGTCCGAAACACACCAGCCATTGTTGATGCCGTACAACTTCAGCAGCTTGAACTAGGTCTCGTGGGGCGAGCGCCACCTTACCTTGGTGTCGAAATCATATATCAAACGACAGTACCCTATGTCTGTCTCATTCCTGAAGGGCACTGGTTGGATGGGTCAAGCGACCCTGTCAATCTCAAGGAATTATCAGCAAGCGAAACATTCATTGCCTTTGGCGGAATATTTCCCGAAAGTATTATTGGTCTAGAATTGGAAACTGTTACAGCTCTGAGAGAAAGGTCACGCGTAAGCGCGGCCAATATGCCGATGGCAGCCGCATTGGTGCGTGAAACCGGCGCTCTCTCTGTTGTCGATCTCATTTCAGCAGGTGTGGCTACCGGCATTGGGGGCGTTATTAGCCGCCCCCTCGTCCAAAAATTGCAATACCACATTGCAATCATATCCAAGTCAAAAATAAGCCTATCTTCTCAAGCGCAAGAGCTTGCAGGCTATATAGCCGTACGATTAGACAAAATTAAATCTTAGGCAAACGGCAGGTTTGATAACTGTCCTCCACGGATTTGACCGTCAGGCAATGTGACAGAAACCTCAAGCCCAACGGTCCAGTACCCTTTGTCAATAAGACCCACGCCCACGTTTTTTTTAAGGCGCGGAGAATATATACCGGATGTGATCTGTCCAACCACCATGCCCTCGTTCTTTACCTGCCACGGTTTTGAGCAAGTAGGGCAAGATGGTGCATCAAACAGTACACCGTATATTTTTCGATCAGGTCCTTTTTTTGCAATATTTTCTAGTGCCTCGCGGCCAATGTACTCAACAGTGCCATCGAGTGAACAATATTTCCCCAACCCTAATTCAAGCGGATTATTTGCACGTGTCATTTCGTTGCCATAGGATAAAAGACCGCCCTCAATACGTTCTATCAAATTTGGACAGCCCGGCGAAATGTTATATTCCTGACCCGCCTCCCAAATCATATCCCAAAGATCACCTCCCAAGTGACCGCCCTCCAGATAAATCTCAAAGCCCCCCTGACGGGAGTAACCCGATCGCGCGATAAGTTGACGGGTTCCTTTAAATGATACCCAAGCAAATTTGAAAAACCCAATTTCGTAGATACTCTCGCCGAAAATCGAAACCAACAATTCATCAGCCTTTGGCCCTTGAATTGCCAGCGGCGATACATCGGGTTCGCTGAGTTGAACATTTAATCCTTTCCCAAGCGCAAGCCCTTCGGCCCATAAAAGAACATCACTGTCAGCAATAGAGAGCCAGTATTTATCCTCGCTGAGTTTTAAAAGAACAGGGTCATTGATTAGCCCTGCACGCACATCGGTAAGGGGAACATAAAGGCACTCACCGACAGACATATCTGTTAAATTTCGTGGTGTCATCAGCTGTACCAGCTCAGAGGCATCCTCACCCTGGATCTGCACTTGTCTCTGGCATGAGACATCCCAGACTTGAACATGTTCGCGTAAATGCCAGTAATCCTCTTCAACTGAGCGTGAATAAGCTTTTGGTAGCAACATGTGGTTTACCACGGAAAACCCTTTGACACCGGCAGTTTCCACTCGGTCAGTATAAGGAGTGCGCCTGATCCGGCGCGACATATTCAATCCATCAGCCATTTATTATTCTCCTGATATCCAAATTGAATACGAATTAGGATTTAAAATAATTGGCATATGATAATGTCCTTCAGGGTTCGGCATTCTGAAACGAATGACAATCTCGTCGTTAATTTGTGATGTTTTGATGGGACTCGTGCGTGCCGCCCAATAAGGCCCTGTCTCAAATATGAGGTCATAGGAAATATCAGGATTGATTTTAGTGGGGTCAACTTCTTGAGACAACCTGCCACCTTTATTTATGTGAGTTTCAATAAGAGGCGTATGCGGCGCATTGCTCGTAACCAACCGCACAGCTATGCCACCGGCATGTGTTCCGTCCGTCCCATTAAGCGTATGTGATGTTATAAGAGCCATTATTCTATAGACGCTTTATCGCGTTTGTCAGAAGTGGCGGCAACAATTGGGCTTATAACACCCCGACATTTGACATTCAAACAGGCGGTTTTACCACTTGCCATCGCCCGTTTGAGAGCGGGCACTAGATCCGCGCGCCGCTCTACAAGTTCTCCGTGCCCCCCCAGACCTTCAAACATTCTATGAAAGGGAATATCACGGAAATCGGTCGCAAAATGCTTGCCGGACGCAAACAAGCGTACTTGTTGCTGACTGATACAGTCCAAGCCGCCATTGTTATCGATCACAACAGTGATTGGCAGATTTTCTTGAAAAGCCGTCTCTACCGAAAGCCCACCTGATAAAAAGGCCCCGTCGCCCGAAATGAGAACGACATTTTTATCTGGGTGTGCCGCTTTTGCGGACAGGGCAAAGCTCACGCCCACCCCCAACAGACTATAATTTCCTGGATGTAAAATACCGCCGAGTTTTTGACCATGCCAACCGGCCATATTCACGCCAATCTCAGACCAGAAATGCGTATTGCCGCCGTCAAAAACAAGCCAATCCTCATCTGCCATTTCACTCTGCACATCAAGAGAAAGTTGAAGTGGGTGCATTTTGCGACTTTCTGTAAGGTCAATTTCGGTCTCTTTGGCAACGTGATCGTACCACTGTGCAACCCATTTTCCGCGTCGTTCCCTTTGCAATTCAAACCAATTCTTCCAAGTTGACCCACCCGCTTCGATTGCTTGTAAAAATGCTGCTGGATCTGAGAGCAGTACATCATCTGCGGCGCGGTTGTATTCAAGCTCTTCGTGACTTCCGTTGACACAGATTAAATATGTACTTTCTAGAAAAAATGGCGGGTTGCCAAAATTCATCTGATTGTCTAAGCGGCCACCGATCATCAAGACCACATCTGCCTCATGAATGGCCTGCTTGGACGGATGATACTGATGGAAATCTGCAAGTCCCATATAGGCTTTGCACTCTTCGCCGAGTAACTTTTGATGATAGGGCACATTGAAAACTGGGATCTTCCGAACACTCGCCGTTTTCTCCAATTGCTTTTCGCCCCCAGACCACCAGACACCATGTCCCGCAATGATTATAGGTTTTTGGGCTATCTCTAAGACTGAAAGAACACGCTGCAATGCTGTTGGATCGGGCCAAGCCCTTGGAATAGGCTTGTCGCTGCGGTCAAAGGGGCGTTCCTTACGCCCAGCATCGGCCGGGAATGCCGAAAACATAAGATCTACAGGGAGACTGATGTGAACAGGACCCGGGTATCCCGTAGTTGCTGCTGTCCATGCCCGATCTACGAATTCGCTTATTCTTTCACCATCAGTGATTTGAACAGAATATTTCACAAGAGGTGCGGCAATTGCAACGTCGTCAATTTCTTTGAACCCACCCGCACCCTGACGTTTGAGTGTCGATGAGCCCGTGACAAAAATCACTGGAGTACGTTCACCGCCAGCTTCAAGCATTGCAGGAACTGCATTCGCAAAGCCTTCTGGGCCAACAAGACAAATGGATGGCTTGCGTGTTATTCGCGTATGGCCATCTGCCAAATGACCGGCAACTTGTTCATGCGGGCAATTGATTACTGGCATCTGGCATTTCATGAACCCTTCTAGAGCTGGATTGCAAAACCCCCCTGCAAGCGTAAAGGCATGCTCGACACCTTTTTCTTTAAGTGCACGTGCCAGAATTTCTCCACCCCTTATCGCCTCAGAGGTTTCGTTCATGAGGTCTCTCCATTTATTAATTTCACGTTTAAGCCATGCCCTTCTTGCTATACATGAGGCAGTATCATATCCGTCTCAGTCAAATTATTAGGACCCGCGTCGGTAATGTCTTTCAATCCGATTTGGGCCATTCCTGTCGACAAATCGTATTTCAACCCTTCGATCAGACTGTCCAATCCATGTGCGCCTCCTGCAGCAACTGCAAACAGAACCGGTCGGCCGAGCATTACAAAATTAGCCCCCAATACGAGCGCTTTTAGGATATCTTCACCGCTGCGCACGCCGCTATCCATGATCAAAGGATAATCTGGCCCAACGGCCCTACGGATTTGGGGTAATATATCTATCGCCGCCGGAACACTATCCAACTGGCGACCTCCATGGTTTGACACATAAATTGCATTGATCCCAAGTTTTTGAATTCTTTGAGCATCCGAAAATGAGGTCACACCCTTAACAATCAAATTATGGGGCCATAAGTCGCGTAACTTTTCCAAAAAGGCCCAATTTGCCAATGCTCTGCTGGCATTTCGATCAAACTGCGCACCATCTTTTGGAAAGTTGGCCGGTCCCGGACGACCCGCTTTCAACATGCGCAGGCTCCACGCAGGATGGGTCGCAAAATCGATAAATTGGCGTAATCCAATTTTGAAATCGACCGAAAATCCACTGCGCAGATCCCTGACCCGCCGACTGACTTGAGGCGTATCGACTGTTAAAACCAGCGTTTTATATCCGCAGTTCTTTACCCGATCGACCAATGCCATCGTATGCTCGATCGGGGGCAGAACGTAAAGCTGAAACCAAGCGCTTTCGGGGGCCCACTGGTAGACATCCTCTACAAGACTAGACGCCGCAGTAGAGAGCCCTAAAGGCATTTTATGTTTAACTGCTGACTTGGCCATAATTCGGTCTGCGTTTGGATGCACGATATTACACATCCCCATTGGAGCGATCCCAAAGGGCACGTCAAAACTTTGGTTTAAAAAAGTCGTTCGCATGACGCGTGGGTCTATGTTCTTTAAAACTCGCGGCTGGAGCTTGATCTTATCAAACGCAGACATATTATGGTTCATACCAACTTCACGCCCTGTGCCACCCTCCACAAAACCAAATATAATATTTGGTAAGCGTCGCTCGGCGATGCGTTGGGCATCTTCGCTACAATGAATTTTCATGTCTAGATAGTCTAATCTCAATCAGGCACCCGTTAACATTTTCTGTTTTCAAAAGCATACCAAACTCAACTTGGCAATGACCAATCAAAATTCCTTCTGGATTAATTCAAAAAAAGCATACGTTTGATGGCAGCATGCTCCGACAACTCTACATGCATCGA
>JAQWKM010000119.1 GCA_029247845.1 Paracoccaceae bacterium
TTTATTTTAAGGTTAGAGACGAATTAATCCTAAAATTTTATGAAGTTTTAGTTGAAGTTACGATTAACTTTCAAGCGCTAAATACAGTTGTTTGATTGTATATATATTTTCACAATCATAGGCCTAAAATTATAAACCCAATCTTAATGGAGTTTAGGTTTTATATTAACAAATTCAATAATTCTGAAAAATTCAATTCACATATTAACACTTAATATGCAAAGTATTAACCTCCCAACTTACAAAGCCTTGCTGCGAAATTTTCTAGAGAACCAGTTACCATTTATGAAGCGCAAAAAACGACTTAATACTGGTAAGAAGCGGTATTTAATTCATCATAATATAACCTAAAGTATCGAAATAATAAATTTTAAGATCAACATTCAAGACTGGAATATAACTCATTTTATTGAAAAAAGTTTTTCAAATTTAAGACCACAATTTAATCTCAATTGGTTGATGCGTATTGCGAACAAAAAGTGAACATGTATAATTGAATCTATGCAGATTATTTTAGACAAACTTCATCAAAATTCAACCCGCAACCATATTATGCTTTTGGAAGGCATTGCCCTTAAACAAGGACGCTTACACGAATGTGCAGGCCGCGCACGGCGTAGCTTTGCACTTATGCTTGCATCGCGCACAAAGGGCCCCGTGGTTTGGATATCTCCATCATATATCCCAGACCGGCTCAATCCAACAGGTATGCGGCGCTTTGTTGATCCAGGTCGATTTGTCTTTGCCACAACACAACGCAAAGAAGATATTCTTTGGTCTATGGAGGAGGCATTGCGAAGTGGATCAGCACCTCTGGTGATTGCTGATTTGCAATATTTTCCATCCCTTACGTCTGTACGCCGTCTGCATCTTGCTGCTGAAACCGGAGGTAAATTTGCCTCTACTACACCAATAGGACTTTTACTCACTCCAGATAAGGGAGGGGCTCAGGGCGTTGAAACGCGCTGGATGCTTCAACCCAATACAAAAAATAATCATCTTGGTTGGTCTTTATCCAGAATAAAGGCGCGTCAAGCCCCACCTGCAACATGGCAAATTGTTCAAACAGCAAAAACGTTTTGGCAAATAGCTGCCTAAATTTGTAAAATTTAAACAACGCCCAAAACCGTCATACAATGTCACAAACTGACTTGCAGCCTAGAAATAACACTTCAATAAAGCAGCTATGCGATTACTTATATCCTTTGCCGCGCTTTTCCTTTCTGTTGTCCTGTTACAGCTTTCAAACGGCAGCATCGGACCACTGGATGCGCTCTCAGGGTTTGAGCTAGACTTCACAACCGAACAAATTGGTTTGCTTGGTTCTGCCCACTTTTTTGGATTTTTCATCGGCTGTTGGTGGGCACCCCGTCTCATGGGGTCGGTTGGTCACTCACGCGCATTCACCGCTTTCGCAGCAACAGGCGCCATTGGCATTCTTGCTCATATGTTGATTATAGATCCTTATCTTTGGGCATTTTTTCGGGTCGCTTCGGGGCTTTGTATTGCCGGTTGTTACACTGTTGTCGAGGCATGGCTGCAAGCAAAGGTGACAAACGAAAACCGAGGTCGGGCCATGGGTATTTATCGCGTGGTCGATATGGGCGGTTCTTTAGCTGCCCAATTACTGATTGGCTTTTTATCACCGGCCAGCTATGTTTCGTATAATATTTTGGCGCTTATTTGCTGTGCCACGCTGATCCCAATCACCTTGACCAAAGTGACACAACCCAAAATACCAACCGCGCCAAGATTGCGCCCAATGCTTGCCATAACGAGATCACCATTGGCTGCGGCAGGTGTCGTGGTTGCAGCCCTTTCAAGCGCGTCTTTTCGAATGATTGGCCCAATTTACGGCACAGAAGTTGGCCTTACAATCGATCAGATTTCGTATTTTCTGGCCGCCTTTGTTCTAGGTGGGGCCCTCTCCCAATATCCAGTTGGCTGGCTTGCAGATAAATATGACCGACGCTGGGTTTTGATTTGGCTTTCTGCAGCAGCTATCACAAGCTGCTTTATCACAGCCTTTGTGCCCCCTACAAATAATACCATTATTCTCATAAATGCGGGGATTTTTGGACTGACCACTTTCCCCATTTTCTCCGTCGCAGCAGCTCATGCCCATGACTTTGCCGAGACAGACGAGAGAGTTGAACTTTCCGCAGCTCTTATGTTCTTTTTTGCCTGCGGTGCAATCGCTGCACCCTATCTGGCCTCAAAGCTGATAGGAGCTTTTGGACCCTCAGCATTGTTCATGATGGTCGCGGTTGGCCACGCAGTCCTAGTAGTTTTTGGGATCTCCCGTATGAGGGTCCGCCCAACAGTAACCAACCGCACACCCTATATCTATGCCCCCCGAACTAGCTTTACGATTGGACGCTTGCTTGGCCGCGCCCGAGATCGCAAAGACTAGCTAACTCTTAAAGAATGCAGGCTTTCCACGCGCGGCTCTTTCCACTGTGCAAAACATAGGCTAGAGACATGAAACTCACAAATATAGGCAAGTCGAATGACACGGCATCTTATTACCTCTGCCATTCCCTACATTAACGGGATTAAGCATCTCGGAAATCTTGTTGGAAGCCAGCTTCCTGCAGATCTCTTTGCACGCTTTCAAAGAGCGCGCGGAAACGAGGTTTTATTTCTCTGCGCAACAGATGAACACGGAACACCAGCAGAACTTGCAGCGGCCAAAGCCAAACAACCCATAGCACAGTATTGCGCCGATATGCATTCGACCCAGTCAAAAATTGCTGAAGGGTTTCGTTTATCTTTTGATCACTTTGGACGCTCTTCCAGCCCTCAGAATTACAAATTGACTCAACATTTTGCAGGACAGCTTGCCAAGGCTGGGTTAATTCATGAAGTCGCTGAAACACAAATGTATTCTCCAACAGATGGGCGCTACCTCCCCGACCGTTATATCGAGGGAACATGCCCCAACTGCGGATTTGAGGATGCACGCGGGGATCAGTGCGATAACTGCACAAAACAGCTAGATCCCACAGATCTTATCAATCCACGCTCAACAGTTTCTGGTACTACTGATTTAGAAGAACGTGAAACAAAACACCTTTATCTGGCACAAAGCCAGATGCGCGATCAACTAAAGGGCTGGATTGATAGTAAAACGAACTGGCCAATCCTCACCACGTCAATTGCCAAGAAATGGCTCAATGATGGGGATGGTCTTCAAGACAGGGGGATCACCCGCGATCTGGACTGGGGTGTTCCAGTCAAGAATGGTGAAAATGACTGGCCTGGTATGGAGGACAAAGTCTTTTACGTTTGGTTTGATGCACCGATTGAATATATTGCGTGCGCTCAAGAATGGGTGGATGCGGGCAAAGGAAGCAGCTGGCAAAGCTGGTGGCGTACCGATCAGGGTGCCCAAGATGTGACCTATACGCAGTTTATGGGCAAAGATAATGTTCCATTTCATACATTGTCATTCCCTGCAACCATCCTAGGCTCGGGCGAGCCATGGAAGCTAGTCGATTACATCAAATCCTTCAACTACCTCAACTATGACGGCGGACAGTTCAGCACATCACGCGGGCGTGGTGTTTTTATGGATCAAGCACTTGAAATACTACCTTCTGATTATTGGCGCTGGTGGCTTTTAAGCAATGCACCCGAAAGCTCGGATGCGGAATTTACATGGGATCTGTTTCAAGCAAACGTGAACAAAGATCTTGCTGATGTGCTTGGAAACTTTGTCAGCCGCGTGACTAAGTTCTGCCGATCCAAGTTTGGCGAAACCGTTCCAGAAGCAGGGACTTGGGGAGATCGCGAAGCAGATCTAATAAAGGAACTAAACACCCGCATCCGAGCCTATGAAGGCTTTATGGAAGCCATGGAAGTGCGGAAATCCGCAGCAGAGTTGCGCGCGATATGGGGGGCTGGAAATGAGTACATACAAGCAGTTGCACCATGGTCAACCTTTAAAGAAAACCCCGATCAGGCTGCGGCGCAAATACGCTTGGCGTTAAACCTGATCCGTCTTTATGCGGTTTTGTCTTCTCCATTTATTCCAGATGCAACCCAAGACCTTATGGAAGCTATGAAAACCAACGATGCTACCTGGCCAAATGATGTTGAAAAAGCTCTAAAAATTCTCGCCGTAGGACATGAATTTAGCATACCCGACGTGACGTTCCGCAAGATTACAGATGACGAGCGTGACGAGTGGAAAAAACGATTTGCTGGCCAGCGGGATTAGGTATTTCGCCACGCCCCTTCACCTTTAAATCAACACATGTCCCTCGATCAGAATTTGGACTTCACCGCCAATTTTAATTTCGCCCTTCTCAGCATCCAAGAGGTCAATATAAACACGACCCTGACGTCCAATTTTTTGTCCTTGCGCAATGGTGAGGCTAGTTTTGAGACGCTCTTGGCTAAATAACCATTTTGCCAATGCTGCGTTCAAAGATCCGGTGATTGGATCTTCTGTCATACCTGTTCCAGGTTCTAACATTCTGACTTCGTAATCTACAGTATCTTTTGAAGTGTCTCGCCCAAAAATTCCAATAAATCCCATGTCAGGATCTTTAGATCCAGACGCCTCAACAGCTAGTACAGCCTCTGCATCGATTAATTCTAGTGCGTTCCAAACCGGTCCATTATTCAAAATGGCAGCTTTAATAATCTGCGTCTTCGAAATACCCAATCTTGAAACAACGGCCATAAGGCACTCAAAGGGAAGTGTCTCGATTTGGGTCGGTGGTGCAATAAAAGCATTTCTGTGTCCATCCACGTGAATTTCAATAAGCCCAACTTCGCATTGCTGCACTATCACACCTGCTCGCAACGGTTTACCACCCCAATGCTGCCAAGATTTACAGCTTCCCAAAGTGGGGTGCCCCGCAAAAGGCATCTCGTGTGAAGGCGTAAAAATTCTTAATCGGTAATCAGCGGTCGGATCATCCGGCTTAAGAATAAAGGTTGTCTCTGCCAAATTCGTCCAAGCCGCAAAAGATTGCATTTGCTCAGCACCAAGGTCATCGGCATGGTTGACCACGGCAAGTCCGTTGCCTTTGGTCGCAACAGAAGAAAATACATCACATTGAATAAATGGTCTTTGCCTAATCACAGCTTGATACATCTCTTTTAAATTAAATATCCAATCCAAACTTAGTAAGTGACTTTAAAGCCTAAAAGTCAATTAGCCCGATCATTGCCCTATATGACGGAAAGGACAACACAGGATATCCCAGCAGTTCTGCTAAAGGGCATTGGGCCACTGAAAAATTATGACGGCGAGGCCGGAGCAGGCATTGTTATTGTCCGCATATTGGAACGAGATCAGCTCTTCAATTACCTGATTATCGTCACCCACTGGTTTGGCGAAACTCAGTTAGAAGGCGATCAGTTTAGCCGTGTCAGAGATTATGTAGACCATCATATTAAAAATAAAATTTAAAAATTAGATGCCACTTGAAGTCTCAATCAATAAACACTGTATTGCGTGGCCTGATTGATACACTAAAAGCTAACAAAATCGCCATTGGCAACGTCAGTTATGCCAGTGATCTGTGCTATTAGAGTAACATCTGCCGCTGCAATTGTGTCAGAGGTACTTGCCTGCTCTACCATGTAAAGATATCCATCCGTTCCATCGTTTAAGAAAGTCATAAAAGAATCTCCCACGGCAACTGCTGAAGTAGTAAGTCCATCTAGAAGCGCAATCGCAGTAGACATATTATTGTCCGCCAAAGCTGTGGTGACTTCTACAAAACGATTTGTGTTAGCCACCACACCGCCACTAGTGATGGTATTTAAAGTATCTGTTTCAGTTCCTGTGGCATTGGTCAAAGCTGCGGCTGCAAAATGGAATTTGTCTGAACCCGTAGTAAAGTCTGCGACTTTGTCTCCAATAGTGCCTGCGCTAAAGTTATTCTCGGTACCTTTAGCAGCACCAGTTTCTGCTGCCATAAGGGTAGCAGTTGTCCCAGTCCACTTTATGATATCGTTCCCACCAGCAGTAGTGAAAGTATCAGCTTTATCACCACCAATTATTGTATTTGCTCCAGCACCCATTGTTATTGTATCGGCTCCAGCACTGCCAGTAATTATATGATCGCCAGATCCAGTAGCAGTGATAATAAATGCTCCGTCCGCTTCAGCACTTGCATCAAACGTCAGCACGGTTGAAGTCATTGAATTAGCATTAAAAGTTACAGTTGTCCCAGCCGCAACATTATTATTGTTAGTCGTAATACCAAATGTTGAATTTCCGGATGTACTTATTGTACTAAAAGCAGTCACGTTTGTTAAATCACCGGCAGCTAAAGCTGTACCACCGCCAGTGATTGTCAACGTATCAGTTGCAGAACCACCTGTTATAGTGTCTGCGCTGGTAATGGAGTCTTGTGCAGTTGTCACAGTAAGACTACCAGATGTCTGAGCACTGCCATTAACAGTATCGGTTCCCGCAGCTAAGGCTACCGTTAGAGCACCAGTATAACCTGATCCAACTGTTACAGTATTAGTACCTGTGCCACCCGTAACCGTTACAAGACCTGCCGATGACGAGGCAGAACCCAGGGTCAAATTCATCCCATGGCTTGCAGTATTCTGGGTAATACTTTCAAGGTTCGTAATATTTGTAAAATCAGCATCAATAACTGTAGAAGCATCAGTCATTTTGAGAATATCGGTACCGGCGCCACCATTAATTGTATCGACCGATGTAAGATTACCAGTTGCAACCTTGATAATATCCGCCGCGCCACCAAGTGATAGAGTATCAGCTTGATCGGATTGGGTCATAGTGATTGTGTCAATTCCAGCAGAACCATTTACGACTAAAATACCATCTGTCTCGGCTGAAGCATCCAATGTAAAAGTATTAGATGACGTTGTAATTGCCGAAGAATCTACTGTAAGAGTACTACCGTCCGCGACGGTCGCAGTATTAATCACAATTGTTCCCGTGGAGGCATTGTTTGCAACCGTTATTTTTTCAAATCCAGTGAGCGTAGCCATATCGGTTGTGTCGATGCCTGTACCATCTGCCGTGATTAAAATTTCGTCAGCAAGCCCCGTTCCACCCGAAATTGTATGCGTATCAGCAGCTGCATCAGCAATTGCCTCAGTAATTGCAACGGTGAGGGTGCCTGTGTAAGCTGATGCATTGAGAAGATTATCACCATCGTCAAGGTTCACTCGGAGCGTGTTATTGAACTCGGAGTCTATAACTAAGTTATCGCCGTCTCCATCGTCGTTAAATGTTACAGTTGTGATTCCAGCGGTCGCCGCGAGCGCTCCAAGATTTCCCGTAATTTGAACAGAATTTGCGGATGTCAATGTCTCAAGATTAAGAACATTTGTAAAATCAGCCAAAATTATGGCTTCATCCGAAGAATAAGACAAAGTGTCAGTACCAGTCCCTGCATTAATTGAATCGGCAGACGTTAATTGACCTCCAGCAACATTTATAATGTCGTTAGCGCCAGCTAGCGATAGAGCATCAGCTATATCTGACTGAGTCATGCTTATCGTATCAATACCCGCTGACCCAGTCACAACCAAAGCTCCATCTGTCTCAGCAGAGGCATCTAATGTAAACGTATTGGATGATGTAGTGATAGCAGAAGAATTAACTGTGAGTGTACTTCCATCGGCCACAGTCAAGGTATTAATCACAATAGAGCCGGTTGAAGCATTATTTTGTATAGTGAGCTTTTCAAAATTAGTGAATGTACTCATGTCTGCTGTATCAATACCCGTACCATCGGCAGTAATAATAATTTCATCGGCAGTACCCGTCCCGCCAGTAATAGTATGTGTGTCCGCTGCCGCATCCGCAATTGCCTCAGTGATTGCTATAGTGATAGTTCCTGCATAAGCTGAAGCGTTAAGCGTATTATCGCCATCGTCTAAGTTCACACGCAGAGTATTATTAAATTCAGAGTCTATAACTAAATTGTCACCGTCTCCATCATCGTTAAAGTTTATAGTAATAATACCCGCAGTCGCCGCAAGAGCACCAAGATTTCCAGTTATTTGTACAGAATTCGAAGAGGTCAGCGTTTCTAAATTAGAGATGTTAGTAAAATCAGAAAGTATTATCGCCTCATCCGAGGTATAAGACAGTGTATCAGTTCCATCACCACCATTAATTGTATCACTTGATGTCAAATGGTTTGCAGCCACATAGATGATGTCATTTGCACCAGCCAAGGAAAGATTATCTCCCTGATCGGAAGATGACATTGTTATTGTATCAATGCCAGCTGAACCGGTTACTACTAGGATCCCATTTGTGTCATCGGCGGCATTTAATGTAAATGTGTTAGATGCCGTTGTAATTGAAGACGAGTCCACAGTAAAAGTCTTACCATCGTCAATGTTTAATTCATCAAGTACTATAGTCCCAGTAGACGCATTATTGGCTATGGTAAGTTTCTCAAACTTAGTGAGAGTTGTCATATCCGCATTATCAATACCGGTACCATCTGCTGTGACTAAGATTATATCCCCCGAGCCAGTGCCACCCGTAATAGTATGCGTATCCGCCGCTGCATCAGCAATTGCTTCCGCAATTGCAGCTGTGATAGTGCCAGTGTAAGCTGATGCGTTGAGAGTATTATCACCATCGTCAAGATTTACCGTTAAAGTGCTAGTAAACTCTGCATCAATAACTAAATTATCATCATCGCCATCATCATTGAAAGTAACCGTCGAAATACCTGCAGAAGCAGCCAGAGACCCCAAGTTGCCTTTGATGTATATTGAACTTGCAGCAGTCAAAGTTTCAACATTTGAAAGATTTGTAAAATCAGAAAGAATTACAGTCTCATCACCTGAAAAAGAAATTGTGTCATTACCATCACCCCCATTTACTGTATCAGCTGAAGTGAGGTGATTACCGAGCACATGCACAATATCATTTGCCGCACCCAGAGAAATATTATCTGCTTGGTCGGACTGCGTCATCGTGATTGTATCAATTCCAGCCGACCCTTGTACGACTATAATACCATTTGTTTCGGCAGATGCATTCAGTGTGAAGGTGTTTGATGCGGTCGTGATAGCAGTTGCATTAACCGTTAATGTAGCATTATCTGCTACTGTAGCTGTGTTTATTACTATAGTTCCCGTTGAAGAATCGTTAGCAATAGTCAGCTTTTCAAAGGCAGTAAAATTAGCCATGTCAGTAGTATCGATACCAGTACCATCTGCTGTTATCAAAAGTTCGTCTGTCGTGCCTGTTCCTCCTGTAACTGTGTGAGTATCCGCAGCGGCGTCTGCAACTGCCTCTGTAACTGCCACTGTAAGTACTCCAGTAAAGGCTGACCCATCAAATGTATTGTCTCCATCGTCTAAATTTAATCTTAACGTACTTTGATTGAAGGCAGAGTTGATTACCAGATTATCGCCATCACCATCATCATTAAATGTTACCGTCGTAACACCTGCATCTTTTGCTTTTACAGCTA
>JAQWKM010000133.1 GCA_029247845.1 Paracoccaceae bacterium
ATGTCTTGCTATTCCTATAACGACAGCACTTGATGCCAGGCTGCGAACAAGTTCCTGCTCACTTCTAGAGAGATCCGATATTTGATTGGTTAAAAACCGATTTGAATACTGATCCCAATCTATATTTGCAGCAACCTCTGCGGGATTTGATAATTGTGGAATTCTTAAGTTTTCAACTGCCCCTAGATCAGCACTAGTCCCGCCTTCACTCGAAGCATTTATTCCAAACCTGATGGAGGGTGCAGACGGAGGTAAAGAAAACTTCACCGAATTTGAGCGTGATCTACTTGGTTTAAGTAATTTCTGATTTTCCACAGGCTCTTCAGGCATTGGTGAACAAGACATATCAGGTTCATAAGACGCATAACTTGCAGAGAATGACTCTGACATTTCCATTGAATAATTGACAGATTCCATAAGTGGAACTTTACGCATCTCGGGCAACATATTTGTGCTATCGCCAGCCTCATCGACCAGAACCAGACTGGTCATATGCGAGCATAATGCATGAGCCTCAGCAAAGGCTTTGGCGTCTTCCGCGTCTAGCATAGGAAGTGCTGTGGATGCAGCATATCTGCCCACTGCATCCGCAGACAGGTCGGATCTTTCGGATTGCCAAGTTACGTTTATTTCAACGCCTGCCCGCTTGACTTGAATGTGCTTAGGCAGGGTCCCATTTAATTCCCCTGACAAATGTCCTTTTGCCCCACGCAGTGACGTTAAACCCGCAGAAATTGCTTTTGTGACGTCATCGCCTGGCGCATAAAATATGTGTCCGCCAGTCATGGCACAGAGATGCCCAATATTCGCATCAAGGCTGTCATTCCCAACTAAAATAGCGCTGATCCTTGCCTCTTTAGATTTCAACTCATCAACCTCATGAGCCCAGGTTTTCCCATCCGTTAAAACCAGAATATCACGTACATCCTGATTAAGTAAGGTTTGGACAGCGCCAGCTAGGTCTGTCCCGCCATTGGGTTTTCCCAATTTACGAATGAGGCATCCTGCCCGTGAGCCTGTAAAAGCTCCAATTTTTTCGCACGTATTATCAAATTGCCACAGAGATATTTGATCATTCGTTCGAGCGAATGAAAGTGCAGATGCAAGACCATCCCGCATGGCGGACCAGACCGTTGCACCCAGACTTCCGACTGAGGAGCTCGTGGAGCCAGACCTGTCCACCAATATTGCCACGTCTAGTTTCCCATCAGCTGCAAAAGCTGGCGTCATTTCCAATTCCACACTTTGACCATATGCAGATCGTCCAAGCACTGTGCCAAAAATTCCACCCACTACGCGGAACTCAATTGCCTGATTTAATTTGATCTCAATAGGCTGATCTGGAGCAATAATTTTTCCATTGTTCAATCTGACTCTACCCTGGTCGCATACAACACTGAGCTTTGCAGTATATTCAACTTGAGAGCTCATAATGAGGTCATCTGCGGGCATAAGGGGAGACGTGCCGTAGATATGCCCAGCTGTCGTGGGAAGCCGCAAAAAAGGGTCTCCAGAAATACAGCCCATCGCAGTTACTGTCTCAATTTCAACCTTCACTTCCTTACCAGGCGCCAACTGTGCTACCGACAAGGTATGTACGCCCTTTAAAGTCTCCTCGTGCAGGACCGCCATCTTACCGTTATCTATAGCCTCCTCATAGTCATCTCTTGCGGCACTTCGTGTTTTGGCAATAGCAGTTAGCTTTCGCCCATCAATGGTCGCTGTAAGACCAGTGACAACAGCATCAAAGCCAACAGGCATAGTCAGTATTGCTTCAATGGAAACATCTTCATTATTGGCAAACACACGCTGTGTTTTAATCGTCGCAAGGCCAGCATTTATTTCAATAGATATTTCAGTAGACTTCATCGGTACAAAGCGCCCAGCGCCTTCATTAAATACCGTTAGACCTTCGTATAAGTTTTCAATTTGGTGACCAAAAGCGGCAGTTGTCATAATATCATTCCTTCGAAACATAAGTCCTCAACGCAATGGCAATTTTCTCAAGTGCTGCGTCCACGTCTATATTTTTGGGAGCTATTGACGGATCAATTCTTAGCTCAACGCCTTCTGACTGGACTATGGGCACTGCATCATCAAATGCCATAAGAACCTTGATAGACGCAGGCTTCATTCCAAGCCTGTAAAAGGCCAGATAGCGCTGCGCTTTAAGCACGTGTTCTTCACCGTATGCATCCGCACTTCGACCAGTTTTATTGGCAGAAGGTAAAATATCTTCCGCAATCATAAATCTTATCTGGCGAGGCGTAACACTTAGGTGTTCAGCAAATTCAGCGAGGGTCATTACCACTTCCTAACGTGACACGATATATGTCACGATTATTGGGAAGTCAATAAACATGACAAGTTTTTTGTCAAATTAATTTGAACAATTGAAAATGAAGTTATTAAAGTCGAGTTCTAATGACTCAAAAAGTGCTTTTGACTTCAATCAATAAACTGAATTTTCTTTAAATTTCCCACTGAATTAAATGGTGTTATGCAAGATGTAATTTTCCAGATCCCTTACGCTTAAAAGGATTTTCCAGATCAGTATCGAAGTGAATTTAAATTTAGCAAAGAACAGTTATATCATGAATTACTCATGATAACCGACACCTATCAACATTAGCTATTTGAGCTGGAGAGTTAAACTGCATTGCCCAGAGAAAAGCTCCACTTGGAAAAGGAGCCTTAACAGTTTTGCATGGATCAGTTTAAGCATTAGTGTCTACACACTGCTGTGTTTCTGAATTCCATGCTTGTCCTACCATGCAAGACATTACTACGTCTTCGCCATGTTTTCCGAATCCATCAACAAGAGCAAATGAAGCTGACGTGATTAGTGCAAACAATGTTTCTGCAACAGTTTTCATGGTTTTCTACTTAGCAACAATAAAAGAAAATATGCTAAAATTGTTTTAATTCAAGGTACACAATGTCACATTAGTAAGCGTCAACTCACCAAGCAACACAATAGCGTTTCGCTTTAGGAGAGCTTGGGGCTTTGCTGTGGGTGCGGCTTAATGTCTAGTTCAAGACACGCATACCGCCCAAACCACTCATACTATTAATACCACCACAGTTTATAACAATTTTACATTGTCCATTAGGTTGACCCTGACTGTTATACACATGCGAGTACCACCGTCTTGGATGCAAACATACTTAGATCTCTAGTTATACTGCGGTTTCTAGAACTAAGACTTCTTGGCGTAATTAATGTTGTATTAGTTGTATTGCAAACGTTTCTTGCAGCTACTTTAAGATATTATACTGCTTTTTTTCTGTTACCACTGCGCTCATCTGATATTTCTGCCAATTTGAATAGCTCAACGTTTCCTGAGAATGTTTTCTCTGCAGTCTAATTAGCTAATGTGCATTGGTCAGAAGCAAAATAAAGCCTTACTACAGTTTCTATTACGCTTACCTTGCCTTGCGGTAATCTCTGGTCTACAGGTAATTTTTCAAAGCTTTGTTGGTATTCTTTTCACAGGTTTCCATTAAAAAAACCAGCCACATTAACCTCTTTTCTTTTCCAACGCTGCAATTAAGCAAACAACATTTAAGTTTGTTTGCAACCTCTATAGCTTTGTTACATTTACCTTCAGCTACGAGTGAGGTGATGGAGCTCTGCTTTTCCTAATGAATTTACGCCTAAAAAGCTTTGTGCGGCTGCGCCACAAATGCAGGGCGGAAATAAACTGTGTTTTACTGGTGATTGATCTGTCTGATTAATTCCACTCACTACTCAGAACGAATTTCATAGTATCTTATCAAAGGTGGGCCAGATACAAATGCGCCGATGGCATCAACTAAACCAGTGTCAACTCTGCACTGAAAGTAGACTTCTTGGTGCTTTCTTGGTTCCCATTCTTCACCAAAATAACAGACGATCCGTCCTCTTCGGCAAAAGTTTCCACTTTTATGCATCCATCATAGCCGCGCGTATCTGGCAAAGCGGTGCCGAAAGTTTCTAAAAACACAGCTTGTTTACCTTCTTGCATAGGAAAGTCTAAACATACCATGATACTCATTAATGAACTCCATAAAACTGAATAAATTTATTCTTCGTCCACCCTAACAATTGGTAGGTTTTTGTAAACCAGCGACGCTTCGTGCGCTACTCAATAAAATTTCAATTATTAGTCTTTTAGTCTTTTAGTCTTTTGTCCAACTCCTCAGCCAAACATAATATGACTCCACAACCGGCTAACCTTCGTGCTTAAATGCCACGCATGATGAGATGGGCCTTACAGGTAAAGGCTACTACTAATGAAGAGCATCCTATTAATAATTATTATAGCTTCCATAGGCGCAGCAGCAGTTTTTGGGCCAAAGTATTTAGATCAACAGGAACAAGAGAAGAAACTAGAGAGGGATTCGAGCAGCCGTTGCAAGGCTTAAAGGGCCTTGGTAAACAATTCACCTTGTGATGATGCTGCTGCAGACGCTGAAACGATGCGCGTTTTTAAGAAAGGCGGATGTACTAAGATACATTAGCTTGTCTCATAACTGTTCTGACCAATAGCAGTGCCAAGTGATTAACTCACTGATAAGCATCACACTTAAAAGAATGACTAATAATTTGAGAATGCTTAGTGCTGTGATTGTGATGCTATTAAGAACAATATTTGCAAAACATCATAGGACTATTGAGTTGGGGAGCATATACTGCTGGTAGAGCAGATTGGGAAAACCTTACAACTATAGCTCGCTACGCTTATAATTTTTACAATATTCCTGAAACAACGTACCAAGCATTAAGTTTTAAGTAGATCGCACTTGATTTAACTGTCTGTATATCAGGTCCTGATTTACGCAAAATTTGGTGTAAGTTGACATGAGTGTTATCGTATCAAAAAGTACTCAAAGCCTAGCTGCTGCTTTACAGATATACAGAGCACTGAGGGCATTGAAACTAAAAAGAAGAATGAAGAGCGTTCTATTTGAACTGTAGTAAAAGCAGTCGCTGTTTCAATCATTGCTGATGCTAAGATGCAGATACTAAAAGTCACTCGTAAATAAGTATAACTTTACAGGTAGGCAAGCCCTGCCAATACAAGACTGATCTAGCAGCATGCAAAAGTAAGCTACCGAAATGGTGATCAACTAGACTTTGAGCTTACCGTGATCAAGTGCCGGCAACGGGCGAAAAAGGCTCTAGTTCAAGAACACTGTCAAGCATAAAAATGATACGACGCCTAAAAAGATAGCACCATTCCAATCAACAGCACCTAAACAAGTATGCCAGCAGAGATTACTAATGCAATTAATAAAGAAAATACCATAACACTTATACGAGCACTCAGATTACCACTCCACATTTACATAGAAGCCTATTATTGCGTTTTTTTGAGTTATTTTTCTACTTTTTACCTATCAAGATTTTCATAGTCTTAACCTGTCGTTACTTTGTCATTGTTCTGCATAAGGGTATTCCATTGTGAGTTTAGAGGGGTAAGTTTTGAAGGACCTGAGTGGGTTCCATGTCAGGCGAAAGAGATCCCCGGTGCCTTTGGCTTCTAATGACTTTCAAAAGCTTGACTGCAGTTGTTGCTTTTGCTGGCTGAGGCATGATGACGAATAAGCCGGAGATAACAATAGAAATGCGTCTCTGCACACTTTGCCCATTAGTTTTTTATAGACTTAATATGTAAACTTATGTCTTCTAAGTTTATGGAAAGTACGCGCACCATTGACGCACATGCGCATTTATAGGGCGCAATAATTATTAGATCCCTATGAGCTTTTTTTGAATGAAAATGAGGTCGTTAATCTATGGCAAAAACTCTTACCCAAAAATTATGTGATATCGCCAATGGCACGCCGTATCCAGACGAGTGGGTTACTTCACTCCTATCGTGCGACAAAGTTTTTCAATATGATTCCAGCTGTTATAATTTGGGCGTGTTGCCGAGGATTTATCTCAACCATACAAAACACGTAGCAATGATACTGATGGCCAAACTTAGCCGGGCCAACTGGACATGAGCACTTGGACCAACGACGCGGCGGTTCGCTATGAGGCCTGCAACCGAGCGGCCATACGTTGGTTGATCAACCGCCCTAGCCAAAGCGGATTTCTTAACACGAAAGTGAATCCGTTGACCGGAGCCGAATACGACACATCCTCCGGATTGCGGGGCCCCCAATTTATTTATGGCTGGATTCAGGGACGTGGGCTTGAAGCGCTGGTGACATTTGCTGACTTCTATCAAGAGCTTAATCCAGCATTATCCAAACGTATTAGCGAAAGAGCTGAACAACTTTTTCAAAGGCTAGGCGAACTATACATGCGGGATGGACATACCTACTTTCTTTATGATGCGGGGCTTAACCCGGTCATACCATTGGATGATGGAGTTGAAAGCCAGACTACTGCACTTCCGATTTTTACATATTCGGACGCCTTTGTTGCCAAAGGGCTTGTTGCTGCAGCCTGCCGCTTCGATCGCAAAAATGTAGCTCCATTTCTTGACTACTTGCATAATGTCATTGCGGCCATTGAAGACGGGCGTTTCCAGATGGAAGAAAAACGTGCGCTTTCGATGGAAAACGCACGGGCCGAACCAGATGATTTCGGGCCGCGTATGATCCTTTTAGGGGCCGCAGGTCTGTTGCACCGATGTAACCATTCCAATGAAGCAGACTTTGCTGACCGGTTCATCGACAACGTTTTAGCGCGCTATTATGATGCTTCATCGGGCCTTCTTTTGAACATACCAGAACAGGATTCATGCAACGTAGGGCACGGGATCGAATTCTGTGGCTTTGCGTTTGAACATCTGACAGAGTGCCCAGAAGACCCCCGGATAGAACCCCTCGGAGCAATTCTCCGACGCAGTCTTGAGACCGGCCTACAAGGCCCTGGAATTGCGCTTAGTCTTTCATCCAAAACCGGTCATGCAAATTCACCTTATTACCCCTGGTGGCAAATGCCGGAGGCGATCCGTGCTACTGCGCTTGGATACAAACTAATAGGTGATGAAAGCCTGATAAACCTCTGGCAAAAGGCAGATGCGGCCTTTTTTGGTAATTACTGGCAACCTGAACGAGGTTTTGCCTACCAAACAAGAACGACAGGGGGGCCCATAGACTTTGTCCCCGCAACGCCTGATCTGGATCCTGGATATCATACCGGACTTAGTCTTCTATCAGCAATCCAAGCTATAAAGGATTAACGGATCGTCTGAGACAGCGCGGCCTCGATAACGCGAAGCTCTGCCAGACCTTTTAGACGTAGAATCGCCGGATATCTCGGCTGAGGGTTGGAGCCTAGATCTGAGAGTATCTCCTGCCCAAGGTCAGGGCGGAAGGGAATGAAGCTGCACCGCCGCGCCTCTTCCTTCAGGATCGCCACGATTAGGGCGACCATATCAGACTCACCATCAAGGTGCTCTGCCTCGTGGAACGGGATCTTTTCTCCCATCGTTTCCCGTCGCACATTGCGGAGGAGTAGAAAATGGACATGGGTCCCTAGACGCTGCATCGTGCCAGGTAAATCATTCTCGGTCAGCACCCCAAGAGAGCCAAAACAAAGTGTGATGCCTACTGCAGACGAAACCATGGTCTTAATTAGCCAGCCATAATCAGCCTCCGAAGACATCATCCGCGGCAATCCCAACAAGGGAAACGGTGGATCATCGGGGTGACAACTGAGTGTCATGCCAAGGCTTTCCAAAACAAGTACGACTTCGGACAGGAAATCGATAAGATGGCGGCGAAGCCCATCCGTATCAACCCCGTCGTAGGTCGCTAACACTTCGTGAAAAGTATCTGTCGAATAGCTTTCCTCGGCCCCAGGAAGTCC
>JAQWKM010000144.1 GCA_029247845.1 Paracoccaceae bacterium
CTTTGAGTGTAAAAAACGATTTTGTCTGAACTAGATTATATTTTCTGACCTAGATGAGATCCGTTGCGAAAATTAAATTATTTTAAGAAAGCTCAATGTCAATTTATACAAGTGGTGCACATATTATTATGCCTGATCGGCACGATGACGAAGATTTTACAGATCCTGCTCTTGCTGTAAAAAAACTGCAGGCGCTCTATAACCAGAGCATTGAGTTTCTAAACGTTCACTTTTTAAAGGTTGCAAAAAAAGGCGCTGATGGAAATAGATACCGAGCGTTTTACCCTAAAATCCATATTCAAGTGGATAGCTTCGTAAAGGCAGACTCGCGGCTAAGTTTTGGCCATATTTCGTCGCCTGGAACCTATGAGATAACGATTACGCGACCTGATCTTTTTGCCAATTATCTTATTCAGCAGATTGGCCATCTTCTAAAGAATTATAATATTGCAGCAACAGTTGGCGTTTCTGATACACCCATTCCAATCCACTTTGCAATTATGAATGATGCTGATGTTTTGGTGTCAGACGGGGCAATGATGGATTTTGCCTTGCGAGATGTTTTTGATGTGCCTGAGCTATCAAGCACCAACGATAATATCGTTGATGGCAATATTGACCGAGACAATGCAAATTCTCTACCTCTTGCGCCTTTTACGGCTCAGAGGGTTGATTATTCGCTCGCGCGTCTCTCTCATTATACCGCGACAGACCCTGAACATTTTCAAAACTATGTTCTATTTACAAACTACCAATTTTACGTTGCTGAATTTGAGGCGTATGCGCGCGAAATGCTTGCTGACCCCGACAGTGGATACGATAGTTTTGTCAGTTCTGGCGGTCACGAAATTGTCAAAAGCGACCAGCCTATCCCCCTGATAGAAAAAACACCTCAGATGCCCAGTTACCATTTAAAAAGAGCGAACGGGAATGGCATCACTTTAGTAAATATTGGAGTTGGACCTTCTAACGCTAAGACCGCAACGGATCACATTGCCGTCTTGCGCCCGCATGCTTGGTTGATGGTGGGGCATTGCGCTGGATTGCGGAATAGTCAGAATCTGGGTGATTTGGTTCTGGCCCATGCGTATGTTCGCGAAGACAAAGTTCTGGATGACGACCTTCCAGTCTGGGTTCCCATACCTGCTCTTGCAGAAATACAAATTGCTCTTGAGACTGCTGTGGCGCAAGTTACCAAACTGGAGGGCTACGATCTCAAGAAAATAATGCGTACTGGAACTGTCGCGACAGTCGACAATCGGAATTGGGAATTGCGGGATAATTCTGGACCGGTTCGCCGGCTTAGTCAGTCGCGTGCGATTGCCTTGGATATGGAAAGTGCAACTATTGCAGCCAATGGTTTTCGCTTTCGTGTTCCGTACGGAACTTTGCTTTGTGTTTCCGATAAACCACTTCATGGTGAGCTAAAATTACCTGGAATGGCGTCGGATTTCTATAAATCACAGGTATCCAGACACTTAATGATCGGGATAAAGGCAATGGAAAGTTTGCAAAATATGCCTCTTGAACGGCTTCATAGCCGAAAATTACGTAGTTTTGATCAGACTGCCTTTCTATAATTCGTCTAAACATGGGAAAAAAGGATGTATTTTACATTTTGATGCCCTCTATTTGTTGTAATACCCCACTACATTCAGCTAGAGTCGCCCAATGAGGACCCAAATGTTGGGCAGCTAAGGAGAAAAGAATGTCTAAACCGATGACGAAAACACAATTAGTTGCAGCTCTTGCCGAAGAAATGGGATCGGATAAGAAATCTGCAAGCGGCGCTCTAGATGCCATGTGTAATCTGATTACTCGCGAAGTTTCTGGCGGTGGTGCTGTAACTTTGCCTGGCGTAGGAAAAATTTCTTGCCGCGAACGCCCTGAGCGCATGGTTCGTAACCCTGCAACAGGCGAACAGTTTAAAAAAGAAGCTGATAAAGTTGTTAAAATGACAATTGCTAAAGCGCTTAAAGATAGCGTTAACGCTTAATTTGCTTTTGACATGAAAACAAAAAAGGGTCGCTTCAGCGGCCCTTTTCACTTTCATAGCACTATGTAAAAATTAGTTTTTCAATTGGGATATCAGGGTGGATATACGATCATTGATAATGGGGCTTGTTTTTGCCCTAATGTGGTCATCTGCTTTTAGCTCTGCGCGTATTATTGTTGCTAACGCTCCTCCCCTTGGCGCCTTGTCAATTCGGTTTCTAATTTCTGGAATCATTGGTGTTTTGATTGCAAGATGGCTTGGCCAAACCTTTCAGCTTACTAAAGCTCAATGGAAAGCAACCATTATCTTTGGCATATTCCAGAATGCGCTTTATCTTGGATTGAACTTTTTTGCGATGCAAACAATTGAGGCTTCTTTGGCATCAATCATAGCCTCGTCTATGCCGTTAATGGTGGCTTTTTCTGGCTGGATAATTTTTCGCGAACGCCTATCTTCTTTAGGAGCGCTGGGTTTGTTTCTAGGCTTCTTTGGCGTGACAGTCATCATGGCGGTTCGTATTGAAATTGGTGCAGACATATTTGGGATCGTACTCTGTCTTTTGGGTGCCGCAGCTTTGACAATTGCCACTTTGGCCGTACGTGGGGCAAGCGCTGGTGGCAGTGTTATGATGATTGTTGGTTTACAGATGATTGTTGGGTCTATCTGCCTTGGATCTGTGTCATTGGTCTTTGAAGACATGAGTGTGACTTGGGATTGGCCATTTGTACTTGCGTTTATTTATACCATGCTAGTTCCAGGTTTATTGGCAACGTTTATTTGGTTTAAACTGGTCAACAGGATCGGAGCGGTAAAGGCCGCAACATTCCATTTTCTCAATCCATTTTTTGGAGTTTTGATTGCAAATATTATTCTGGAAGAAGAAATTAGTGGTCGCGATTTCATCGGGGTATTGATCATTACGGGTGGAATTCTTGCTGTTCAATGGTCCAAGCAAGAGAGTAGATGAGTTAGGAATTACAATAGCCGATCTTGCCACCGCTGCCTTCGCCCATTTGCCCGCGATGAAGAAGAAAATGGTCTAGGAGTATACAAGCCATCATTGCCTCGCCAACAGGGACCGCCCGTATTCCTACGCAAGGGTCGTGACGTCCCTTTGTCACAACTTCAATTGCTTCACCAGATTGTGTTATTGACTGTCGCGGGGTTAGGATCGAGGACGTTGGCTTGACTGCAAATCTGACCACAATTTTTTGCCCAGTTGAAATACCGCCTAAAATACCGCCTGAGTGGTTTGAAGAATAGACAGGTTGACCGTCGTTTCCTATAAAGATTTCATCTGCATTTTGGGATCCACTTAGGCTGGCCGCGGCTAGCCCTTCGCCAATTTCGACGCCTTTGACAGCGTTAATAGACATCATTGCGGCGGACAGGTCAGTATCAAGTTTGTTATAAATAGGTGCGCCCAATCCGATGGGGACACCTCTCGCGACGACTTCGATCATAGCTCCAACTGAGTCATGTGATTTGCGAACCTCATCAAGATATTCAGCCCAATCGACAGCTGCTTTTGCATCTGGCACCCAGAAATCATTTTGGTCGATTTGATCCCAATCAAACTTAGCCCGGTCAATATGACGTTTGCCCATCTGGACCATATAACCTTGGATCTGCAAAGCAGGAACAAGTTGAGCTAGAGCGGCGCGCGCGATACCACTGGCCGCAACGCGAGATGCGGTCTCTCTCGCGGACGAGCGCCCTCCGCCCCGATAATCGCGTACTCCATATTTCTGCCAATAAGTAATATCGGCATGACCTGGTCGAAATGTCTCTGAGATATTGCCATAATCTTTGGAGCGTTGATCCATATTGCGGATCATCAGTTGAATTGGGGTGCCAGTCGTTTTGCCTTCAAACAGACCGGAAAGAATCTCGACCTCGTCTGGTTCACGCCGCTGGGTCGTAAACTTGCTTTGTCCAGGTTTGCGTTTATCCAACCAGTGTTGCAGCATCTTTTCATCTATTTTGATGCCTGCCGGGCAGCCATCAACTGTAGCACCAATTGCAGGTCCGTGGCTTTCACCCCAGGTTGTGACACGAAACAGATGGCCAAATGTGTTCATACTCATAGCGGCACTCCTTTAAGATATGCAGATATAAGTCTGTGTGCTGAGTGACAAGTTTATTCGTCATCAATATTTTGTAGTTTCTGTCTAAATATACTGAGTGCTTAGCCTTGCCCAACTGGTTTTGCTGGGCTAAGACTTTAGGGTTTAAATAAAATGGTGCCTGAATGAGTAATATGTCCCACGTTGTTGATTTTGAGTCTTGTCCAATTGGAACACAAGATTTTATAAACTCTTGCAAGGACGCGTTTTATTCTGAAGGGGTCTTGATGTTAGAGGGATTTCTGACAGAAGAGGCCGTCAAAGATTTAGTTGCAGAGGCTGAAGATCAGAAAGAGCTTGCTCATTATACTTCAGCAACACATAACGTCTATCTCACGCCATATCAGGATCATTTGGCCGAAGATCATATTCAAAATCGTCAGGTGAGTTCTTCAAAGGGTTGCATTACAACTGACCAAATTCCAACTACATCTGGTTTAAGAACAATCTATGATAGTGATGTTTTCCGGAAATTTGTCTGTAGTGTAGTCAGTGTACCCGAGCTTTATGAATATGCGGACCCGCTCTCGTCTATCAACGTGCATTACGCAAACGAGGGTCAGGAGCTAAATTGGCATTTCGATAATTCTGAATTTGCAATTACTCTTCTCCTCCAATCACCCCAAGGCGGGGGAAGCTTTGATTATGTCAAAGACTTAAGATCTGCTGAAGTGGGTGACATGAATCATGAGGAAGTCGAAGCCTATGTTGATGGTTTGCGCGAACCGACATCTTTGTCTGTTGAGCCAGGAACTTTAATGCTCTTTAGTGGCCGTAACTCAATGCACAGGGTCACCCCAACGATTGGTGATCAAACACGAATTCTTGTGGTGCTTGCCTATAATTCTGAGCCTGATATCTCCTTGTCTGAAGAGGCTCGAATGACATTTTACGGCCGTTTGGGTTAAATCAGGCTTTTTAAGTTCAATTTAATGCACATAATAGCTAAAATAAACACCAAAACTTCCAACTAAAACTAAGCTAAGTGCCCAGATTATGTCCAGATTGAACCATGTCTTTGAAATGAAAGTTAATCCAAGCCAGAAATATATTAAAACTGCAATCATACCACCAGCAAGTGTCATTGACGCTGTATGAGCCGCGGCTACTGCGAATGAGGTCGTGATATTGTTTGACATTAATACTTGTGTAGCTAAGTGACCCGTGTCGTCTGGCGCAATACTACAGATCCCAAGATAAATTGGTACCAGCATTAACCCTGCACCATGAGCCATGGCGGCGAGGAATGACCAAAGGGCTAAGCGAGTAGGGTGTATTCGCCCTAAAATCTTTGGATGCCTTCGGTTGACTAAAAGATATAAACCCATAGCGATTACTAAGATACCAGCGCCTATACGGATCTCTGTTTCCCAATCAACAAGAAAAATCATTATTGAAAATGGCAATAAGATAGCAATCATTGCTAAAAAATGCCCTGCTGCTAGCATTGCTAGAGCCATCACTAGTGCAGCATTTTTCCGCTCCATTAAGGCTGCGGATACAGCAAGTGGCCAGCCCATACCTGGATTAATGCCATGGTATACACCCGAAAAAATAACGGCCCACCAAAGAGCCGTTATAGATGTTATTTCAGTAGCCATTTAAGGCTAAATCAAACGGAAGGATAACAAAAGGCGTCGGTTGAGCAATCTCCACCTTCCAGCCGAATCTGGTGTGTGCGGAGCCCCTCAGGGAAATTAACATAAAAGTCCTTATTTAAGGCTAGGCCCCCATTTTCGCCTACGTCTGCCATAACCATTTGACCTCCTTCCTCTCCTGGATAGAACTGATCATCCCAGGTGGAATAAAGTGAATTGGTCCAATATACACGTTTCCCGTCACGGCTAATCTCAACCATTTGAGGGCCGTAGACAAAATCTTTTCCGTTTGGATGCTTTTGTCCCTTCGCGATACCGCCCAATTCGACCTTACCAGCCAGAACTGGATTCATGGGGTCGCTTACATCATATTGATGCATTTCACCTAACCCAAAGCAGGCTACGTATAGATATTTGTCATCTAGGCTGAGGTCTATGTCTGTTATCAGCGGAGGTACTGCAGCAAATCCTTGCAAAAGGGGCGGGAGATTTGCAGGGTCTTCTGGACGGGGATCGATAGTTATTGTTTTCTTGGACTGCCAAACCCCATCATCATCGCGCCACCAAGTAAAGATCGCACCTTGTAGATTTGTTGTATCAACTACAACCCCGCAGAACCCATAGGATTTGGTTGGATCATGAGCTGGCCGAATTTCTAGAGCCATTTGGTAATTTTCACCAAAATCAATAGTCTGGATATTTTTGCGTGCCCTTAGGTCCCAGAAATGTATTGAGTGGCCATATTTATTACTC
>JAQWKM010000037.1 GCA_029247845.1 Paracoccaceae bacterium
AAGGCGCAGGCCACCCGAGACGGCCTGTCAAACGGTACAGTGGATATCGTGATTGGTACGCATGCTTTGCTTGCAAAAGGCGTCAAACTGCAAAACCTTGGGCTTCTTATCATTGATGAGGAACAGCATTTTGGCGTTCAACATAAGGAACGGCTAAAAGAGCTGCGCTCAGACATTCATGTTTTGACTTTGACAGCGACACCAATCCCGCGCACACTGCAGCTCTCTCTTTCAGGAGTGCGCGACCTTTCAGTCATAGCAACCCCGCCTGTGGACCGATTATCCATTCGTACTTACGTAAGCGAATTTGACGCGGTTACGGTGCGTGAGGCATTACTGCGGGAGCATTATCGCGGAGGTCAGTCCTTTTTTGTGGTGCCTCGCGTTACAGATTTGCCGCAAATTGAAGAATTTCTAAAAGAGCAACTTCCCGAGTTAAATTATGTTGTGGCACACGGTCAGATGGCTGCCGGGTTATTGGACAAACGGATGAATGCTTTTTACGATGGAAAGTATGATGTGCTTGTCGCAACTACCATCGTCGAATCGGGTTTAGATATTCCGACTGCGAATACGATGGTTGTGCATCGCGCCGATATGTTCGGTCTTGCCCAGCTGTATCAGATACGCGGTCGAGTGGGGCGTTCAAAAACCCGCGCCTTTGCTTATCTTACGATTAAGTCGCAACAAAAATTGACGCCTAATGCGCAAAAGCGGCTCCGGGTGCTCGGGTCATTGGATACATTGGGAGCAGGTTTTTCACTTGCGTCACAGGATCTTGATATAAGAGGTGCGGGCAATCTTTTGGGGGAAGAGCAGTCCGGTCAAATGCGTGATGTGGGCTACGAACTTTATCAATCGATGCTCGAAGAGGCGATCGCTAAGATCAAAGCTGGCGAAATGGAAGGACTGTCTCAAGCCGATGACCATTGGGCACCTCAAATCAATCTTGGAGTGCCGGTACTTATACCTGAAAAATATGTTCAGGACCTCGATGTGCGCCTTGGGCTCTATCGCCGCTTGTCTTCCTTAAGCACTAAGGTCGAATTGGAGGGGTTTGCAGCGGAACTAATTGACCGTTTTGGCGCATTGCCGAAAGAGGTCAGCACGCTGATGCTGGTCGTACGGATTAAATCCATGTGCAAGCGCGCTGGAATTGCCAAGCTCGATGGTGGCCCCAAGGGCGCTACACTACAATTTCACAATGACAAATTTGCGTCGCCAGAAGGGCTTGTCGATTTTATTCAGGCTCAAAACGGATTGGCCAAGGTTAAAGACAATAAGATTGTCGTGCGCCGCGATTGGACCAAGGACAGCGATAAAATAAAAGGGGCATTTGCAATCGCGCGTGATCTTGCTGAGATTGTGGTAAAAACGAAGAAGTCCAAAAAAGCAAAAGCCGCCAGTGGTTAGGGTCCATTTGACCGCTTTTTAAGCGTTTCTAGAGAGTTATTTCGCTTTTACCCACCGTTGTTTTGTGCAGGTTTTTGAGCTGTAAGAAAGTCAAATCCTTTTTTAGCCGCTAAGCGGATTCGCACTTCTGTTAAGAAAACTTCTTCAAGCGTTTGTGAAGAGGATCCAACAACCTTTGCAACGTCATAATAAAGTCTTTCGTTGCCAGTTTCGTCGGTACGCTTCAAAGTTTCATCGGCAAGTTGTATTGCAATTTTTTCGATTGACGTCGTCATCTGGTATTCTCGGTTAGGCGTTTTTTAACATAAGTGCTAACGTGATCGATCATCACGTCCATATGGGGTTCTTCAAAAAAGTGGCCAGCGCCGGTTAATTGTGTATGCGTTATTGTGATACCGCGCTGCTCGTGCAATTTTTCAACAAGGTTCTCTGTATCACTGGGAGGCGCGATCCTATCTTCTGTTCCATTGATCATAAGTCCGGAAGACGGACAGGGGGCAAGAAATGAAAAATCATACATGTTTGCGGGTGGTGAAACCGAAATAAACCCTGTAATTTCAGGACGTCTCATTAACAACTGCATACCGATCCATGCGCCAAAGCTAAATCCTGCAACCCAGCAGTGCTTCGAATTATTGTTCATCGATTGGAGGTAATCCAAAGCTGAGGCCGCATCGCTCAACTCGCCAATACCCTGATCGTATTCGCCCTGGCTTCTGCCGACTCCGCGGAAATTAAACCGCAGGACTGTAAAACCCATTTTGTGAAAAGCATAGTGAAGGTTGTAAACGACTTTATTATTCATCGTTCCACCAAACTGGGGGTGTGGGTGCAGGATGATAGCGATTGGCGCGTCCCTGTCTTTTTGCGGATGATACCGACCTTCTAACCGGCCGTCTGGACCGGGAAATATAACCTCAGGCATAATAGCTGTTTTCTCCTCGAGAATGGGGTGTCTTATTCTTGACAGAATAGCTCATCCACTTTAGAACGATTCTAAACGCTACAAAATGCTGCAACGTTATCTCGCAGATAAGCGTTGCGGGCTGGTAGGTCAATATAATTGCGGAATTAGTCTATGAAACTTAGTACTAAGGGTCGTTATGCAATGGTTGCTTTGACAGATATTGCTCTGCAGCCAGCAGGAATGCTTGTCACGTTAGGTGATATTTCTAAAAGACAGGACATATCTCTTCCCTATTTGGAGCAGCTTTTTGTTAAATTACGCCGCTCTGGTCTGGTTAGATCAACCCGGGGGCCAGGTGGGGGCTACAAACTTGGCAAATCTACACATGAAATTAGGGTGATAGATGTGTTGTCGGCGGTGGATGAAAATATTGATGCGATGCACAAAGGGGCAGGGGTATCAGGTGCTTTGTCCGGAAGCCGATCTCAGTCTCTTACAAACCGTCTGTGGGAAAGTCTGAGCGCAAATGTTTACGTTTTCTTGCATCAAACAAGGTTGTCAGACGTCATTGACAATGACCTTGTTCCCTGTCCCGCCTTACCCAGTATATTTTCGGTGGTCGACGAATGATAAATCGCGTTTACCTAGATTATAACGCAACCGCTCCGCTGCGCGCCTCTGCACGCGCCGCGATGTTGGGCGCTATGGATTTGGTAGGTAACCCGTCTTCCGTACACGCAGAAGGGCGCAAGGCGAAAGTGATGCTGGAAAAGGCACGTGCGCAAGTTGCAACCGCTCTTGGTGCTGATGGTGCCGATGTTATTTTTACATCTGGCGCTACTGAAGCCGCGGCGCTGGGGCTGGCCAACGCATCGTTGACGTGCAGCGCGATAGAGCATGAAGCAGTGATAAGTTGCTGTGATGCGATGCTCGCCTGTAGTGCGCAAGGTTTGGTCGATGTGCTCAGTCCGAGCGCGGCGGCGCTTCAATATGCAAATTCTGAAACTGGAGTCGTACAGCCGATTCCAAAGGATATCGGGTTTTGTGACATGACGCAGGCGTTTGGAAAGCTGCCCATAGCTTTCAACTGGACAGGTGCGCGCATGGCCGCTGTTTCGGCCCATAAAATTGGGGGACCTAAGGGTGTTGGAGCGCTTGTTGTGAAACGGGGGACTGACATTGAAGCACAGATCAAAGGTGGCGGTCAAGAAATGGGTCGCAGGTCTGGTACAGAAAATCTTGTCGGGATAGCGGGCTTTGGCGCAGCTGCGTCGTCTGCTGCAAAAGATATAGAATCAGGCGTGTGGGAAGAAATTGAAATCCTGCGAGATTTTTTGGAAAATACGATTGCAGAAGTTGATCCTCACACTATCATTGTGAGTAGGCAGATGCGTAGGCTTCCCAATACCAGCTGTTTGGTAACATCAGGCTGGAAAGGAGAGACCCAAGTTATGCAGATGGATTTGGACAATATTGCAATTTCTGCAGGGTCAGCGTGCTCAAGCGGAAGAGTTAAAGCCAGCCGGGTTTTAAAGACGATGGGGTTTGATGACATAGCGGCCTCGAGTGCGATCAGAATAAGCCTTGGTCCGGAGACAACCAGAGACGAAGTAGAACGTTTCCTTGGGTGTTGGATCAGAAAAAGAAATAAGCATGAACTTAAACGGGCAGGATAGCTGCCGCGAACAGGAGTAAATTATGTCGGCAATCAAAGATATTGACGTCAAAGAAGGGGTCGACCAAGAGACCGTTGATGCTGTTCGTGAAGTGGGTGGTGAGTACAAGTACGGCTGGAATACAGAAATCGAAATGGAATATGCGCCCAAAGGCGTGAACACGGATATCGTGCGACTGATTTCTGACAAGAACGAAGAACCCGAGTGGATGACCGAGTGGCGGCTGGCCGCGTTTTCGCGTTGGGAAAACATGCAAGAACCCAATTGGGCAATGGTCTCATACCCAAAGATTGATTTTCAGGATCAGTATTATTATGCTCGGCCCGTGTCGATGATAGAAAAACCCAAATCTATCCATGACGTCGATCCAAAATTGCTGGCGACTTATGATAAGCTGGGTATTCCACTAAAAGAGCAAATGATCCTTGCTGGCGTTGAGGGCGCAGAGGACGCTCCGACAACTCCTCGTAAAGTTGCTGTGGATGCCGTGTTCGACAGTGTTTCTGTGGGTACAACCTTCAAAGACGAATTAAAAAAAGTGGGTGTAATTTTTTGTTCTATCTCGGAAGCTATCCGCGAGTATCCCGAGCTTGTCAAAAAATATCTTGGTTCGGTCGTTCCTGTGTCTGATAATTATTATGCGACACTGAATAGTGCTGTGTTTTCGGATGGTTCATTTGTTTATATTCCACCCGGGGTGCGCTGCCCTATGGAATTAAGCACTTACTTCCGCATAAATGCCGAGAATACAGGTCAATTTGAGCGTACGTTGATTATCGCGGACAAAGGATCTTACGTAAGCTACCTTGAGGGATGTACTGCTCCAAAACGGGATGTCGCTCAGCTACACGCCGCAGTGGTGGAGATCGTCCTAGAAGAGGATGCAGAGGTAAAATATTCGACTGTCCAAAATTGGTTTCCTGGCGATGAAGACGGAAATGGTGGTATCTATAACTTTGTCACTAAACGGGCAGATTGTCGTGGTGACAGATCCAAAGTGATGTGGACACAAGTCGAAACTGGATCAGCTGTGACATGGAAATATCCATCCTGTATCCTGCGCGGTGATGATACGCAGGGCGAATTTTACTCAATCGCGATTGCAAATAACCACCAACAAGCAGATACAGGCACCAAGATGGTGCATCTTGGAAAGAATACGAAGTCGCGCATTGTTTCCAAAGGTATTTCCGCAGGTGTCGCTCAAAATACCTATCGTGGCCTTGTATCAATGCACCCAAAGGCCAAAAGCAGCCGCAATTATACCCAATGCGACAGTTTGTTAATTGGTGACAAATGTGGCGCGCATACCGTGCCCTACATCGAGGTTAAAAATAACTCATCGCGGGTTGAGCATGAAGCTACTACGTCCAAAGTTGACGATGAACAGCTGTTTTATTGCCGCCAGCGCGGTATGGATGAGGAAGAAGCTGTGGCTTTGGTCGTCAACGGTTTTTGCAAAGATGTTCTGCAAGCTCTGCCAATGGAATTCGCAATGGAGGCTCAGCAATTGGTTGCGATCTCATTAGAGGGATCGGTTGGATAATTCAGTCTTTGATGTCGATCTAGATTATTAAATGGTTGGCAAAACAATATTAATGATCTCTGTCGGTTAAGCGGCATTTGTGATTTTAAATGTAAACATGCTGCGTGTGATCAGTGTGAAGGAAAGAATTAATGCTTAAGATAAGAAACCTAAAAGTCTCGCTTGAAGAAGAAGAGAAACAAATTCTCAAAGGCGTCGACCTGACTGTCGAAGCGGGCAAAGTACATGCGATTATGGGACCAAATGGATCTGGTAAGTCGACACTATCCTATGTTCTTTCAGGGCGTGATGGATACGAGGTAACTGATGGATCTGCGACCCTTTTGGACAAAGATCTCTTGGACATGGAACCTGAGGAAAGAGCTGCATCCGGTCTATTTCTAGCGTTCCAGTATCCGGTCGAAATTCCCGGTGTAGGGAATATGACCTTTCTGCGCACGGCTGTGAATGGACAACGAAAGGCGCGTGGTGAAGAGGAAATGTCTGCAGCTGATTTCCTTAAAGAAGTGCGCGCAAAAGCCAAAATCCTCAAGATTGATGCTGATATGCTCAAAAGGCCAGTAAACGTAGGGTTTTCTGGTGGTGAGAAAAAGCGGAATGAAATACTTCAGATGGCGATGCTAGAGCCGAAAATGTGTATTCTGGACGAAACTGACAGTGGTTTGGATGTCGATGCTATGAAACTTGTTGCTCAAGGCGTTAACGCACTGCGCGACGAGGGACGTGCTTTTTTGGTGATTACACATTATCAGCGACTCTTGGATCACATCAAGCCTGACGTTGTGCATATTATGGCTGACGGTAGGATAGTTAAAACAGGTGGGCCTGAGCTTGCTTTGGAGGTTGAAAACAACGGATATGCTGATATTCTGTCGGAGGTCATGTAATGGCGCTTGCGCAGACCAAAGTGACGGCCACACAAGCGCGACTTGACGCGATGAGCCTTCCAAAAATTGGTTGGAGTTCTGGAGCACGTGCGGACGCACAGACCAGAGTGGCAGCTATGGGATTGCCTGTACGGCGTGACGAGTATTGGAAATACACACGACCGGATGAACTGACTTCGCCAAACGTGAAAAGCGCAAAAGCGTCAGTCCAGGATAATGCGTCGATTTTTGGCAGTTTGGGTTGCCTCTCGATTGTGTTTGAGGACGGTGTGTTTAACGCTGAGAAATCTGATAAACTGGAGGGAACCGATATCAGCCTTGAGCTTTTGTCGGAAGTGAATGATCTTGATATTCATTGGGCACTTTCCCTTTATGGGGCTCTAGAGACAAAGGGTCAGACACCCGTTGATCGACCGCTTGCCGCGCTTAACACCGCATACGCCCGAGAGGGATTACTGATGCATGTTAAAGGAACCGTCGCTAAACCGATTAGTCTTGTTTATCTTCAAAACTCGGATAATGACGATGTTATGTTGCATCATGTTATCAAGCTGGATAAAGGTGCTTCGGCAACAATTTTGGAAAGTGGGCCAGCTGGGGCTCGATGTAACATTGTGATGGAAACTGAGATTGAAGACGGCGCATCGCTGAACCATGTCAGAGCACAAGGACGAAACCACGAACGCCGTGCAGCCACGCATTTATTCGCCCGTTTAAATCAAGAGAGTCAGTTCAAGTCATTTACTTTGACCATGAATGGCGCGCTAACCCGGAACGAGGCATTTGTCGAAATTTGTGGTGACGATTCGGTTGCCCATATCGCGGGAGCTTCGGTGGGGAACGGTGAATTTCATCATGATGACACGGTCTTTATAAAGCACGACGCATTGCGCGGTGAAAGTCGGCAGGTCTTTAAAAAGGTACTGCGAAACGGAGCAACTGGCGTTTTCCAAGGAAAAATCCTTGTCAAACCCGGTGCGCAAAAAACCGACGGATACCAGATAAGTCAATCTCTTCTGCTGGATGATGACAGCCAGTTTCTGGCTAAACCCGAGCTTGAAATCTATGCAGATGACGTCGTGTGTTCGCATGGATCGACATCGGGTGCAATTGACGAGGAAGCTATCTTCTACCTTAACACAAGAGGTATCCCTAAATTAGAGGCGACCAATCTTTTAACATTAGCGTTTCTAGCAGAAGCCCTCTCTGAAGTTGAGGACGAGGATATTGCTGAAGTCATGGAAAGACGTCTAGAGGACTGGCTGACCAGAAGGCTCTAAATATATGTCTCTTATCTTTAATATAGTGCAAAGCTATTGGAGGCCTCAAGCGGTGTTCGATAACTTTTCCCATCAAAAATTTAGTGAAAGCCATGCGTTAGGGTTTCTTACAGGTGGTTGTGCAATGGCGTTTATGTCGCATTGGCCAACGCTCGCGCGTCAATCTCATTTGACGAGCGAACCTCTTGATATGATGCTTGGTGGGGCTCTGTTTGGTTGGATTTTTGTGGCACCATTGCTCTTTTATATATTGGCTTCTGTTCTTTCAATCTGTCTGGCGATATTAGGTTTGCGCAGGCAGGGGCGTTTAGTGCGGCTATCTTTGTTTTGGGCGTTCTTGGCGTCTGGCCCAATTATGTTGATTTATGGACTTGTAAGCGGGTTCTTGGGCCAAGGAACCACCAGTAATGGGCTGGGCCTTTTGTGGATGGTTTTTTTCCTGTGGTTTGTGATTTGTGGATTTCGAATGATAAGACAGGCTTCTAAATGACCAGCGCATTGAACCTCACAAATCTTCTGAAACTTAGTCTTACCCATCCCAAACAGGCCGGGCAGGCAATTTTATCTTACGATCTATCCTATGATGCAATCTGCTCAATTTTTGCGGCAGCGATTTGTGCCAGTACAGCGATGCTGTTTGCTGTGGATTTGGTTTATGAGACGGAAGGGCCTTCGCTTACGAATGTTAGTACGCCTTGGGTCTTTGCGCCTTTGGTGGGGATTATGACGCTTGTTGTCTGTGGGGCTATTTCATGGACGGGTCAGCGCTTTTCAGGACGGGGCGATTTCAAGTCGGTTTTTACCATCGTAGCGTGGTTGCAAGTGGTTCAAATGATCATGCAAATAACGTCCCTTTTGGTAATGGTTTTATTTGCACCACTAATAGGCATCGTTCAATTTGTTATTTTCCTTTGGTCTTTATGGATATTTGTGGCCTTCATTGATGCCGCGCATGGGTTTGACAATATGATCAAGTCCTCGCTTGTCGCTTTGCTGGGATGTAGTTTGGGAAGTATCGGGATGCTTATTATGGTAATTTTTATTTCGACATTGGGAAGATAATAGAAAATGGCTTGGGATATTTCAAAAATTAGGTCTGACTTTCCAATACTGTCGCGTACTGTCAACAATCGACCTTTGGTTTATCTGGACAACGGGGCATCCTCGCAAAAGCCGCGCGTGGTTATCGACGCAATAGGGAAAGCTTACTCTCAGGAATATGCCAATGTTCATCGGGGATTGCATTTCTTAAGTAATCTGGCGACAGATAAATATGAAGCAGTACGGGGTATTGTTGCCAAGTTCCTCGCTGTTGCCGATGAGGATGAAATAATCCTGAATTCCGGTACGACCGAGGGTATTAATATGATTGCCTATGGTTGGGCAATGAATACGATGCAGCCGGGTGATGAAATCATTCTGAGTATTATGGAACATCACGCAAACATCGTGCCATGGCATTTTCTGCGTGAACGCTACGGAATAGTTCTCAAATGGGTCGATGTCGATAGTACAGGTAATTTAGATCCCCACGCCATGCTCGATGCGATAACGCCTAGAACCCGTTTGATCGCGGTGACGCACCTTTCCAATGTTCTGGGAACAAAAGTGGATGTTAAGTCTATTTGCCAAGGCGCGGCCTTAAAGGGGGTGCCTGTGTTGGTAGATGGCTCACAGGGTGCTGTTCATATGCCAGTAGATGTCTCGGATATAGGGTGCGACTTCTACGCCATCACAGGTCACAAGCTGTGTGGTCCTTCGGGATCTGGTGCCATATATGTTAAGAAGGAACGTATGGTCGAAATGCGCCCTTTTCTCGGTGGTGGCGATATGATCCGCGAAGTCCATAAAAACAGTGTAGTCTATAATGATCCGCCGCATCTGTTCGAAGCGGGGACGCCGGGCATTGTGCAAACAATTGGCCTTGGGGTCGCACTTGATTATATGATGTCGCTGGGCATGGATAAGATCGCCGCTTATGAAACGGAACTCGCCGAGTATGCCTCTGAGGAACTGAACGCTCTGAATTGGCTGAATGTTCAAGGCCATGCCCCAGATAAGGGGGCGATTTTTTCTTTCACTATCGATGGTGCTGGGCATGCGCATGATATCTCGACAATTTTGGACAAGAAGGGTATCGCAGTGCGTGCCGGTCAACATTGTGCAGGTCCACTTATGGATCATCTAGGTATTAACGCTTCATGCCGTGCGTCTTTTGCCTTTTACAATACAAAGCAAGAAGTCGACGCTTTGGTTGACGGTTTGCGCCTTGCAAACGACCTTTTAGGGTAAGGTACAAGTTTTCCGTTGCGGGACACATGAGCACCATATATAGCGTTGGGGTGATCATCTTTTGTGCAGTTTGATAGAATTCTATAGTGATTGCATAGGAGAGTACTTAAGTTACTAATCATTTCGGGATCCGTACCGCGATAATGTAATCTTGGTGAAATATAAGGTCTGTTAGCTCAGCTGGATAGAGTACTTGCCTCCGAAGCAAGGGGTCACAGGTTCGAATCCTGTACAGACCGCCAATATTTCATAATTAACTATATTTTTTAAGTATGTTGGCGGTGGATAGTCTTAAACGTTCCATGAAAAGTCACTTTAAATGGAATTAATTGAAATTTTTCTAAGCTTTTGGCGTGAATTGTACGCTGTCGTGGATAGTCTTTTTTAAGCGTTTTAAGAAAATTAGAATTATATATTTTTAATTAGGCCAAGTAGCTAGAACCCAATACTTTTAGACCGGTAGGTGTTTTCACTCGCGCGCGACGCTGACGCTTGGTGCCTACAGATGCCAATAATTGAGCGCTGATGCTTAGCAGTAACTTCTAAATTAACTCGCTTCGCGTGCGCATATGCGTCATTTCTGTCCTCAAGGGTAGTCAAGGGCAGTCAAGGGATCGTCAAGCCGAAAGCTAGGTCTAGCGTCCAAGCAGATCGAAATCCCTGAACAAAATTTCTATAATTTACGTTTTTAAAACTTTCGTTTTCTTGAAGTGTCACAAACTTTCTAACTTCAACAATTAGGAATTTCTGCATGTTTCCCCGCAATACTTTCGGCAATTTTACAGCTATTAGCAGACAAATAAGCTATCAACGTGAGCTTCTGTAAATTACAAAAAATCTATTCTTGCGTTAATCTGCGCAATAAGAACGCATAGCTTGGATCAACTAAGGTTTTCATAAATGTAGCTAGTGTGTCGATGCGTAAACATGTCGGACCCATCTTCTGTATTATGAACTGCGAAAACTTCATATAAATTCATCAGGATACCCTTGCTTTAGTGCTTTAGGGGGATGCCTGGGCGCACAAATTAGTTATTAAAAAGCTACCGACGCGAAACAAGTGCTTACGATAATCTTTTCAAGTGGTAGAATTTTTTCTATTCGATGGAAACACAAGGCCATCTTCTCTTACTTGTATATCTGCAGCCTTCATCAGGCTTGCATTGTACACAAAAATCTTGTCATGCCCTTTATCTGAGTAATCATAGTTGCCCTTGCATCTTATAATAATATCCACAGCACTCTGTCTGAGTGCCAAAGATCGCTAAGAGTGGTAGCGTTATCAGGATGTTGCACATGATTAACCGCACTCTACACTGATCGTGCTAGAAACTTATGCAGACGCTAAGTTTATTTTTGAGTCTAGGGCGGTGTCTGAAAACCTTACACAAGAAGTCGCCTAAGTTTTTAATTGTTCTGTAATATGGTTTTCTGCCTGCTGATATTTAACTTATTCTGTCAGCAGAGGCTTTTGGCTCACAGGGTAACCTGGCACTTAAGTAACTAAATTTGCGTAAAAACTAAACTTTCTAAAGCATTTTTTGGGTCCCAATGTCTGACACTAAAGGGTGCAGATTGGTAGCTTTAGTTTTTAGCCGGGCACATTTTGGAGAACTATCATCTGGAAAGAACGTCATATTTTGCTAATATACTGCATGATTCGAATTCTATTACCAATTTTGTGTTCACTCCTCTTGGCAATACAAGCTGAGGCGGAGACAAACCGTGTTTCACTGAATTTTCAGAGCAGTACTGCGCAAATAAAGACGGTTGATAAGAACTACAAAGGCGATCTCAGCGGAGTGTTATTGTCGGGTTCCTTTGACGTGGGTGAACATTTTACACTTGGCTTAGATTTTAAAGATGGCGCAGGAAAAGTATCTTTAGACCAATCTCTGAATTATTCTTTTAACGAATATATTGCCCATTCAGCATTCAAATTTGGCGAACGATCCGGATCTCAGACGCACCGAAATTATGGTTTCAGTATTGGTCTGGGCGTGCTAAATAAAAGTGTGAACTTTAATGGGCTTAAGTTTTCCGAAACACAGTATCCATTCTTTCTGGGAGTAGATTTTGATATCTCAAGACGCCTCTCCATGCGCATTAAAGGATATTCACAATTAGATAAATTTGATAACAACAGGGCCGCATTTATTGAACTTGTATGGCCTATCAGCGAAAAAGCCAAAATGGTCGGACGCTATTCAAATTACTCTTCAAAAATCAACGAAATTAAGCACTGTGGCTCTGATTACGTTATCGGATTGGAAATGCACTTTTGAGTCTTGGAGTTTATTCTGAACCTGTATGAATTTGATACTAAAGCACTACATTTAAGAATACTAATATTTAGCTGTTACGCTTATTAAAATATTAACTTTCGTAGCGGAACTTTGAAAATTTTGCTTTGCGACCATGACATGTAATGTTAAGGGCAACCAGTCCAATAAAAGCGCCCGTAAAAGATGTTTGTTCCTCTCTACGTTCCTAATCGGTGAAAGGCTTCCCATGTCGCGCTGCTTATGTTGCGTCAAAGGCTACCGTCATCGGTTTGACGAAGTCGATTGTGGCTGATCATATGTGCGATGGCATTCGCGCCAACGCAATCTGCCTTTGACCAATCGAAACGCCTTCGCTGGCTGAAAGGATTGAACCCTTATCTTTAGAACTGGGAAGTATTGAAAAAGCGCGGGCTTGGTTTGTAGATCGCCAACCTGATGAAATTGTTAAGCTAGTAATTTATATACTGTAGGATGATGGGGCCTATACGATGGGCCAAGCCTATATTATTGATGGCGGGGCTACTACCTAAGATGTTTTTGAAAGAATGAAATAAAAAGCGCGTTCGTGCTGGCTAGCATCATAGGTTTTATGGATACTCAATCAGCCATGCCAAAGCATGATATCGCATGCTTCAGTCACATAAAATATATGAATCATAAGATTTATAGTAATGATGGAAGCGTGTCATAAGATAGCGGATGTTTTAGACTTTAACTATAACCGCAAGCGCTTGTTGATGACTTTATGTGATGACTAATAGCTACCATAGTTCGGGAAATGGTGAATTCTGGGTCTTACAGAAACTGAAGGCTGGTTACGACAATGCAGAGAAATTTATCGAAATCAGCGCGGCAAAAATTGTGCTATAAAAGCCTTGGGAGATGGGCTTACGAACGTTGAACAAATTCTTCTTTTACTAAGTGACACTAAATCGGGGAGTGGTCTATCGATTGCTCTGGTAAAACTTAACACGGTCAAAAAAGTTGTTTTACAAATGATGAATCAGCCTCCCGTTGAGCTAGATATCAAGAAAACAGATAAAATTCACGCCGAGATTGGATCTGGAAATTGGTCAAAAATAACACTGAATCCAATGATGCGATTAAAGCAATGATCAGAGATTATGCGGCTTAAATGTCTTAAGGTCGCTGATCATCCGCCACATTCAAACGATTAAAAATCGACACACGAGCTTGCGTAGGGGTTTTTAGTTTAGTCATTGGCTCTCATGAAATTGAATCTAGTGGCCTTTCATTTCACTCAAAATCCTGGGATTTACATTCATGCACTTTCTATTATTGCAATCCAAACTTTGTTTGTTCAGAGACAGTTTATAAACAGTTTTGTCATATTTTCTTTAGTTAAAGTGACAGGATTACCGCCGCAGCTTGGGTCTTTGAGCGCAGAGGCGACCAAAGCTTCGATGTTGGCGTTTTTTACCCCCAAGTCAGTGAGCGATGTCGGTATATTTAACTCGGCATTTAGTTTGTCAATGAAAGATATAAACCCCGCAAACCCATTTGGGATGTCTAGGTAATTACAAAGTGCTCCAATTTTTGTCTCAATGGCGGGTCGGTTCAACAAAAGAGCTTCTCGCATAAAGACGGCATTGGTTGTCCCGTGATGGGTGTTATGCACGGCACCAACAGGATGTGAAGCCGCATGAATTGCCCCGAGACCTTTTTGAAACGCTGTTGCGCCCATGATTGCAGCAGACATCATGTGCGCGCGCGATGTGATATTGTTACCGTCTTTAAGGACGACCGGTAGATTTTTCTTAATTAGTCTCATGCCTTCCAACGCCATACCCTGAGACATGGGATGATAATGGGGTGAACAATAGGCCTCTAAGCAATGGGCAAAAGCATCCATTCCAGTACCTGCAGTGATCATTGATGGCATGCCAACGGTCAATTCAGGGTCACAAATCACAACAGTAGGCAGAAATTTGGGATGAAAAATGATCTTTTTCTGATGCGTTTGGCTGTTTGTAATCACCGAGGCGCGGCCAACTTCTGACCCGGTTCCTGCTGTTGTTGGAATTGCGATGATTGGCATAATGTTTGTTATCTCCGCCCTTGTCCACCAATCAGCTATATCTTCAAAATCCCAAATTGGGCGCGTTTGTCCGACCATGAATGCAACGAGTTTCCCAAGATCAAGGCCGGAGCCACCCCCAAAAGCGATAACCCCGTCATGCTGGCCCTGTTTGAACATCTTTATGCCCGCTGCAGCATTTAATTCTGTTGGATTTGGATCGACGTCAAAAAAGATTGCACGGCCCAAGCCAGTGGCTTCTAAAAAGTCCAGAGCATTGCGCGTAATCTCGAGTTGCGCTAGCCCTTTGTCGGTCACCAGTAATGGTTTGGTGATGCCTGCAACGTGACATGCCTCTGTGATTTCTGAGATGCGACCGGCACCGAAACGAATTTCGGTCGGATACGACCAATTTGCAGTTAGTGACATGCTTTAAGCCTTTTTGAGATGATAAGATTTTGGGCGCGTCAGGTTATGATAACCAATTATCGAAAGACCTCCACCGCGCCCGGTGTCTTTGCAACCAGTCCAGCAAAGTGCTGGGTCAAGATAGTCGGCTCGGTTCATAAAAACAGTGCCCGTTTCAATTTGATCTGCGATGGCTTCTGCACGGCTAGGGTCTTTGGTCCAGAGTGATGCTGTGAGGCCAAAATTGCTGTCATTCATTAAGGAAATTGCAGCTGCATCGTCTTTGACTGGCATGATCCCAACTACTGGGCCAAAGCTCTCTTCATGCATCACGCGCATTGAATGATCTACGTTGATTAAAATCTGAGGCATTAAGTATGCACCTTCGTCTTGTGGAAAAAGATCTGGGGAAATAAGTGCTGTCGCCCCGTCTGCAACTGCCTCTTTCGTTTGGCTGCGCACCTCATTGGCAAAGCGTTCTTGTGCCATGGGGCCGAGAGTTGTCTCAGGGTCAAGCGGATTGCCAAGTTTATAAGCCTCAACAATCTCAACAGCCTTCTCGACGAATGCCTCAAACAGGCTCTCAGCGACATAAATCCGTTCGATGCCACAGCAGCATTGGCCCGAGTTAAACATTGCCCCATCGATTAATGTTTCGGCGGCTGCTTTAAGATCTGCATCTTCCATAACGTAACCGGGATCTTTACCACCAAGTTCTAAACCAAGGCTTGTAAATGTACCGCTTGCTGCACTTTCGATGGCTTTTCCACCGCTTACGGATCCAGTGAAATTGACGAAACCAAAGGCTCGGCGTGAGATGAGCTTTGCAGTGGTCTGATGATCCAGTACAAGATTTTGAAAAACATCCTCAGGAATACCAACACTGTGGAACGCTTGTGCTATTCGCAGACCTACCAAAGGGGTTTGCGAAGCATGCTTTAGCACAACAGAGTTACCTGCAATAAGCGCGGGGGCGATAGAGTTTATCGCTGTCATATAAGGGTAATTCCAAGGTGCTACGACGAGCACAACACCATGTGCCACTCGCTTAATCACGCGTCTAAAAGTGGGGCTATCTTCAATGACGATTGTGGCTAGGGCCCCATGCGCAATTTCCGCCATATATGACGCGCGTTCTTCAAAACCTCCAAATTCGCCACCATAGCGGATAGGACGTCCCATTTGCCAAGCGAGTTCCAGCACGATTTCCGAGTTCATAGAACCGATTTTGGCAACTCCGGCTTTGACCAATTCTATACGCTCTTCAAGAGATCGAGCTTCCCAGTTGGATTGCGCAGATTTAGCCTTTGAGACTGCAGATTGAGCCTGTACCAGGTTCAGTTTCTCATGTTCGACATAAACCGATCCGTCGATCGGGGAAATACACTTTATGGTCATTTTATGCCCTTTCAAAGCCCCGTGCTATTTCCCAATCAGTCACCACTTTATCAAACTCTTCTTGCTCCCATTCCGCAGCCCGAGTGTAGTGGTCAATCACATCATCCCCCATGGCTTCTCGAAGCATTTTGGAAGCCCGCAGCTTTTCTGTGGCGGATCGTAAGGTTTGTGGAATATCCATGGCTTGTGATTCCTCGTAGATGTCTCCTTTTGTCGGTTTGGGGAGCTCCATTTTATCTGTGATCCCTTTGATCCCAGCTGCTAGCATTGCAGCTTGAGCCAAGTAAGGATTAAGGTCGGATCCACCGATCCGGCACTCAATTCGTACGTTTTTAGTACTTTCTGCGCAGAGGCGGAACCCAGCCGTTCTATTGTCGATTGACCAAACAGTCTTTGTCGGTGCAAAGGTCCCTTTCACAAAGCGCTTATAACTATTGATATAAGGTGCCAAAAAGACAGTATAATCTGGGCAGTATGCGATCAAGCCAGCCATATAGCTTTGCATTAGAGCAGACATTCCCAAAGTTGCTTTTGGGTCATAAAAGGCGGGTTCGCCCTTCTGCCAGAGCGATTGATGCACGTGCGAAGAACTGCCTACTTTTTGATGATCCCATTTGGGTAAAAAAGTTGCGGCATGCCCCTTTTGCCATGCTATTTCTTTGATAGCGTGTTTTGCGATTGTGTGGTGGTCGGCACAGGCAAGGGCCTCCGCATAGCGGATATTCAATTCCTCCTGCCCAGTTTCGGCTTCACCTTTCGAGTTTTCGATCGGGATGCCCGCTGCGTAAAGATGATTGCGGACCGGCCGCATCACGTTTTCTTCTCTCGTGGTTTGCAAGACAGAATAGTCTTCGTTGTACCCACTGATTGGCTTTATATCGCGGAACTGGTTTTTTCGGATCTCGTCAAAACTTTTTTCAAAAAGAAAAAATTCGAGTTCAGTCGCCATCATGGCGTCGAACCCCAACTCTGACAGTCGCGTGATTTGTTTTTTCAAAATTGCCCGCGGCGAATGGGGGACTGGTTCGTGGCTGTGATGATCGAGAACATCGCACAAAACCATGGCCGTTCCCTCTAGCCAAGGGACCACTCGGATCGTCGAAAGATCCGGTCGCATGACATAATCACCATAACCATTTTGCCAACTGCTTGATGCATAACCGTCGGGCGTTGCCATCTCCAGATCGGTAGCCAATAGGTAATCACAACAATGTGTTTCAGCGAATGAGACTTCAATAAAGTTTACGGCATGAAAACGCTTGCCCATAAGTCGACCTTGCATGTCTGGAAAACAAGCTAAAACAGTATCGAAAGTACCTTCTTTTACAGCTTTCTTCAATGAGTCAAATGTAAGATTTTTTGCCATTTTTATACTTTCTTGGAATTAAGCGCCCCGTATTTACGGGGCGCTTGTTATTAGGTGCAGTAAATTATTCAAAATTGTAAGGGGCACCCGCTTGATTTATCACGCTGTTGTACTCCTTAAAGATACTGACGATTTTCTGGTGAATTTCGCCTTCTTGTGCAACTTCGTCCCAGAAATCCTTTGCTGCATTTTCAACTTCTGCCCATTCGCTCGCTGGGACTGAGCGGAGTGCTAATTTATCGCCATTAGCACGCAATGCGGCTTCGCCACCCCAGTACCATTGATTGCGATAGGTATGGCCAGCTTCTGTCGCTGCCATCACGACTGACTTGAGATGATCTGGCAGATCTGCCCAGCGCTTTTCGTTTATAAACCATGAACCGATCCAGGCGCCCGATATGTTGTTAGTGAGGAAATAATCGGTGACATCTGCCCACCCCACAGTATAGTCTTCTGTGATTCCAGACCAAGCCATTCCATCAAGCTCACCGGTCTGTACCGCAACCTCCGCATCTTCATAAGGGATATTTACAGGTACGACTCCGAATTTTGCTAGAAAACGGCCAGCGGTTGGGAAGGTGTATAGCTTCAAGCCGTCTAAATCTGCCACACTGGTAATTTCTTTGTTTGTGTTAAAGTTGCAGGGATCTTGTCCCGCTGCTGATAGCCATTTTACGCCTACTTTGGCATATTCTTGGTCCCATATCTCCTTTAGGCCATACTGATTGAAAAGCACAGGAACATCAAGAATGTGCTTGGTGGCGAACGGAAAGTAACCACCGAACATACGTAGTGGGGTTGGAGATGCCATAGAATCATCGTCTGAGTGCACGCCATCAATGGTGCCCCTCTGAAGTGCTTGGAATAATTCTCCGGTAGGAACTATCTGATCCGCGTAGAACAATTCAACTTCTAGCTCTCCGTTCGAGTTAGCATTAATATAGTCTATAACTGGCTTGGTCACATGCTCCCCTAACGCACCGCCGGCATAGGTCTGAAAACGCCACTTTATAGCGCTTTGGGCATGAACGATTGCAGGGCTAGCTAGTGCCGCCGCACCGCCAATACTTGCTGTAGTTAAAAACTTACGTCTTGAAGTCATAATACTTTCCTCTCTTTTTAAAGTTTTTTGTCCTGTTGTCAGGATTCTCTTTTTTATTAGTTGCCATAAACATAACCCGGAAGCCAAAGAGCAATTTCGGGAAATGCCATAATTGTAATAAGTGCAAATACCATCACTAATACAAATGGGAGAATTGACGAATATATATCGTGCAAAGTGATTTCAGGGGGCGCCATTGCGCGCATTAAAAATAGGTTATAGCCAAATGGTGGCGTCATATATGCAATTTGAGTGGTTATCGTGTAAAGCACACCATACCATATCAGGTCAAAACCAAGTGCTCCGACCAATGGAACATATAGAGGCGCCACTATTACCAGCATTGCAGTATCGTCAAGGAAAGTTCCCATAAGGATAAAGCTGAGTTGCATTAGAATAAGAATAATCCAAGGAGATAGGCCCATCTTTTCGGTAAAGAGGCTCTCAATAGCCTTGACTGCGCCCAAGCCATCAAAGACCGCGCCAAAGGCCAGTGCTGCGAGAATAATCCACATAAACATGCATGAGATCCCAAGCGTTTTACGAACGCTCTCTTCAAATACCTGTCGGGTCATTCTACCTTTAGCTCCAGCGGCAATAAGCGCTGCTATTGCGCCGATTGCCGAGCTTTCAACAAGGGATGTCCAACCGTTCACAAATGGCACCATCATTGCAAAAAATATGAACAAAGGTAATAATCCAGCAGTCAGTAGTTTCAATTTCTGACCCATTGGCATAGTACGTTCTTCCAAAGGTAAGATGGGTCCAAGCGATGGCGTTATGCGGCAACGTATCACAATATATATCACAAACATCGCTGCCATAATAAGGCCAGGCACCACTCCTGCTAACCACAACTGACCCACCGGTTGCCTTGCAATCATGGCATACAAGACGAGAACAACTGACGGCGGTACAAGAATTCCTAAGGACGAGCCTGCTTGTATAACCCCTGTAACCATTCGTTTGTCATATCCACGCTTTAGAAGTTCAGGTAAAGCAATCGTTGCGCCAATTGCCATACCAGCGACTGAAAGACCGTTCATTGCCGAGATTAGAACCATCAATCCGATGGTGCCTATCGCCAGACCGCCAGAAATACCCCCCATCCAGACGTGGAACATTTTGTATAGATCGTCGGCAATCTTTGACTCCGAAAGAATGTAACCCATGAAGATAAACATTGGCAAAGTCAGTAGCGGGTACCACTTCATGAGTTTGATAGCAGCTGAGAAACCAAGGTCATATCCTCCCCTATCTCCCCAGAGAAAAAATGCAGCGACAACTGCAACGAAACCAATAGCACCAAAAACGCGCTGGCCAGTTAAAAGCATTAGCATCATGGACGAGAACATTAGTATGGCGATCATCTCGTATGACATCAAATTTTTGTTCCCATATCATGACCATTGATACGTAGGATATCTTTGAAAAATTCTGATATTGACTGCAGAAGCATAAGAAATATACCCAATATCATAATGGATTTGATAGGCCAAAGGTATGGCTGCCAAATAGACGGGCTACGTTCACCTCCGTAACTAATGGAATACATAAGACTTTCCCAGCCACCCCAAAGAAGAAAGCTTAAATAGACAATAAGAAATATTACGGTAATCGCGTCTATTTGTGCTTTGCGTTGATAGCTCCATTCTCCATAAAGCAGGTCCATACGAACATTTGCTCCCATCTGTATGGAATATGGGCCGCCCAACATATAATAGGCTACCATAGCGAATTGAGCCAGCTCAAGCGTCCAAAGCGAGGGTGCGAAAAATGTCTTTGAAACTGATGACCACAGTAGAACGGCCATTATAAAAAAAATGCCATACATCATAATACGCCCTACACGGTAATTTAGTGAGTCAACATTACGTATAAAGATCCGCATAAAATGTTGCATGCTTTTCCCAAAGTTTTTTATTTTGTTAGTTAATCTAAGCAGTAGATTGCTACAGCTGCAAGCGCTGTTTTGCAGGCCAGATATGCTTCTTGCTGATTATCATGGCAGAACTGTGTTTCTCTGCAATTTAATGAGACTAAACCTTTAAATTTAAGAAGACGCCTCTAACACGTAGGGCTTTCTTATATGCTGATGTATTATCCAGTTCCCTTTCCAGTCAAGGGGTAGAACAAAAGATCGCCAGGGCTTAAATAACGGGTGCCATTACCATCGTGGTTTAGAATCAAGGCTGACCCAGATATGATTTAGCAATATTTGGCAAAGGTGCTCCTGCCTGCAGTAAATTAACCCGGCGTACATTCCCATACTCCAATTTTAGTAGCTCTATCGGCTGATGTTCAAAGCCGTAACGCGACTTCTTTTTGACCTTCCGTGAGAGTGTTCGGCTTTGGTTGAAAGTTGTCAATGAAGACTGAACTCAGGTTTTCATAAGGTTTTAGATCAACCATATATCTCTCCTTCGGTTTGACTATAACATCGAGCATCGGCTCAAATAGAGTAGGATTTTCCGTCTACATCGCCTGTCCAACCCCACAAAGCCAGAATTGGTTCTGCGTTAGTAGTCATACTATGCGGTTGACGCGATTTGTGGTGAACGAAACTCTCTGGAGGGTAAAGTATTGCTGGATCGTCATCAGTGCTCCAATATGCAGTGCCGTTGAGAACTAAATATAATTCTTCTGCTGCATGCCAGTGTTTGGGGTAAGAAAGGTGCTCACGCTGTATTAGAAGACCTATCCTTACATTTGAGCTTTCAAAAAGACCATTTGGCCCAATCAATTCACTGGCGAAAATTCGTTTGGAAAATTCCTTAGGCAATTTGCCAAACCCTGCTTCTCTCCAGCTGAGGTTCTCTCTACATTTTGCCAGACAGGCGATCAAAGCTGTCTGCCTTTTGGGCAAAAGATTAAGTAATTCTAATGTGGCTGGTACGGCATCAGGAGGTCTTCCCAGCCGCTCAATATGTTCAGATGCTAGAAACCGAGATATCTGGTTGGCTATATCACTTTTATGGGTCTTAAACCGCAGGCTGGCCGCTTTTAGAAAGTCCCTTAATTTATCATTATCTGACATATATTGAGCTTTGTTCTATTTTTGCTTTTTTCTCAAATATAAAATTAACGACGAAAGATTCATATAATTTTTAAACGTTGAATAAGTGCACCTGAGTATTTGGCTTTTATCTTAAATCTATAAATGTCTGCATTTTTTTTAAGATAAGCCTCAGACTTGGGCTCTGACTTGTGTATTTACACGACTTTTTAAAATATCCATAAGTACTACAAAAATTATTTTACTTGAATTGCCTAATTCAAATTCACTTTCTACTGTATGGATTATTGCTTAGAATGCTGTACGGCGGTTTGTGTAAGCTCTGATTGGGGGAAAGATAAACGGTTAAAATGAGTAGCAAAAGAAATTTAAATAGTGCTCAATGGGGCCATG